>JBFYSM010000311.1:0-5073 GCA_041301605.1 Chloroflexota bacterium
TGAATCCGCTGAGTCCATACTGGGATTCTGGTGGGTCTCGCCAATGATGATGGTGTCTGTCTCGGGTGCAGCGGTCTCTTCGTGAGCAGCCGTTTCCTCCGGCGCTGTGGTTTCTTGCGGCGGCGTGGTGGCTTCCGGCGTAGGCTCCGGGGCAGGTTTGCATGCAGACAATGCCATTACCGTCACTAATATGACGGCTAGCAAAGTATAGAGTTTTCGTTTCATTATTGTTCTCCTCCTGAACAAGAGTTGAAAGTGGGTAAATTGATGTTATGGGGATCCTTTAGTCAATCTCGGCGATAGTGATCACCTCCTTTTAGGATAAAGAAGGAACGTAACAAATCAATTATAGTCCTTAATTTTGTGTTCTATGCCATACCTTGGAATCGAAAAAACATCGTTTTGAAGTTGGAAATAGCCGCTCAAAACAGTACTGGAGAGGTAGAACAGGCACTTCATCCTCGATAGCACCATTAAACCACATAATTTCTTCACAACTTTTCAACCGGTTCTTGACAGCCGTTCTGTATACTTTTTCTATCGCTCTAATAATCACAAGTTGCATACGAGGAGAAACAATGTCGCAAAAGAACCGGTCGAAACGATCCAAGCGCCTGTTATGGGTGATCTTGCTTGTGCTCATCCTGTCCGGCGCAGGAGGCTATGCTTATTACCAGTTCGTATACCTGCCAGCCCAGAACACAGGCACGGAGCAAGCCGCCCTTCAAACCGCCACGGCCCGGATCGGCAGCCTGACCCTATCTGCCAGCGGAACCGGCACATTGATCACAGCATCCGAAACTGTCTTCGGTTTTGAAACATCCGGGACAGTGACCGTCTTGTACGTCAAGCCGGGTGACGTGGTGGAAGCCGGACAAGTACTGGCTGAACTCGATCCAGTTGACGCACAAGCTCAATACGATAGCGCAAAATCCGCATGGCTGGAATTGACCTCGCCGCTTTCCATCGCCACTGCCAAGCAATCGGTCATCAGCGCAAAAGAAGCGATGAATTCCGCAAAATACTATTATTCATATCTCATCAGCCCAGATGTTTTCTATTGGCAATATAAGGTGCAGGAAGCGGAACAAGCCTTGTCCGTCGCACAGGCGGCAGCAGCAACCGATTCATCTGCAGAAGCCCAACAGAAGGTGGCGGAGGCCGAGAAGACGCTCCGCACCATGAATGCTTATCTTGCAACTGCAAAAACCACTTGTGAAACCACATATGTACCCGACGAATTCACAGTAATGGAAACGACAACAGACCCCAGGACAGGTGTAACAACCACGGAAATTGTTTACATCACTGATGAAGAAACGGGCGAGGAAATCCCCTTGATCGAAGCCCCCAGCGATGACGATATAGAAGTCGCACGTATTAATTATGAGCTTGCCCTGGCAAGGTACAATGAAGCCACTTATTATCTGGCCGCATTGAAAGGGGAAGAATTACCAGAAAATGCAACCGGCAGCCAACTCGCCAAGGTGATCCAGGCGGAAGAGGATGTCGCCACAGCGCTGGAAGCCATCCATAGCACAGCCCTCCTGGCTCCGATCTCGGGAACGATCCTGTCGGTTGGATTCGATGTAGGAACGAAGATCTCCACCAATGCCAATATCAACTCCATCACGATTGCCGACCTGAGCCAGCCGGAATTGGTTTTTTACATGGATGAAAGCGACTGGGTAAACGTCAAAGTTGGATATGATGTGGAAGTCACCTTCGATGCAATAGAAGACACGATCTTTGCCGGCAAAGTCATCCAGGTGGACCCGACCCTCTTTTCCCAAGGGATGACCTCCATGGTGCGCGGATATGCCCAACTCGATCCCATCGACCCGGACACACAACTGCTCATCGGCATGAGTGGAGCGGTGGATGTGATCAGCAACAGAGCAGAAAATGTCGTATTGGTGCCGATTGAAGCGTTGCGTGAAATCTCTGAAGGAAAGTATGCTGTATTCGTCATGGAAGATGGCGAACCTGTCTTGCGCATGGTCGAAGTCGGGATACAGGATCTGTATTATGCAGAGATCAAATCCGGGCTGGAAGCAGGTGAGACCGTAACCACCGGCATCGTGGAGACGAATCAATGACCGGCAGGACCATCATCGAAACCAGGGATCTCACCAAAATCTTCGGCATGGGGGATGTCAGCGTGACCGCCCTGGATGGCGTGAGCATCCACATCAAGTCGGGTGAATTCGTTGCCATCATGGGGCCTTCCGGTTCCGGGAAGAGCACGCTCCTGCACATCCTGGGGTGCCTTTCCCGCCCCACTTCCGGAACCTATATCCTGGATGGAGAGGATGTCAGCGATATGGATAAGGCGGAACTTGCCGCCATCCGCAACCGCAAGCTGGGCTTCGTCTTCCAGGCTTATAACCTGCTGCCGCGCACCACCGCCCTGCGGAATGTTGTCCTGCCTCTGCAATACGATCGCGAGAACCAGCGCAGCCCGGAAGAAAGGGAGGAGAAAGCCCTTGCGGTGCTGGATCTGGTCGGTTTGAGCGATCGCATCCACCACCAGCCCCAGGAGCTCTCTGGGGGGCAGCAGCAGCGGGTGGCGATTGCACGCGCCCTGGTCAACGAACCGGTGCTCATCATCGCTGATGAACCGACCGGAAACCTGGACAGCAAGTCGGGGCAAGAGATCATGATCTTGTTGGAAACCCTGCACGAAAAAGGTGCAACCATCCTGATCGTCACCCATGATCCGGCGATTGCAGCCCATACCCAGCGCACCATCCACCTGCGCGATGGAAAAGTCGAAACCATCATCCACAACGGTCACAAACCGGTACCTGTTGGACGGAAGGTGAAGCAATGAAACTCAGAGATGTTATCCGCGTTGCCTGGGAGGCCATGACCAAGAATGTCGTCCGCTCGATCCTGACCATGCTGGGCATCATCATCGGCGTCGCGGCGGTCATCATCATGATCGCCATCAGCGCCGGGACGGAGGCGTCCATCCAGGAGCAGATCACCAGCCTGGGTTCGAACCTAGTTTTCATCCAATCCGGTTTCAGCCGTGCCGGCCCAGGAGCCTTCGCATCTGGTGGAGGCACCGGTCTGGTTTTCGATGATGCAACAGCCATTGCCGATGAGATCAACGGCGTCAAGGCTGTTGTCGTGGAACAGAGTTCCAGCGAAACGGTCAAGGCTGGGGATGTCTCGCTCGACAGCATCAACATCCTGGGCACCACACCGGGTTTTCCCTCCGTACGGGATGTGGACATCGCAGAAGGCCGCTACTTCAACCAAAACGAAGTAGACCGTAAATTGAAGGTGGCCGTTCTTGGTTATAACATCGCAACGGAACTATTCGGTGAGACCGACCCGATCGGCCAGGTGATCACCGCAGGATCGACAAAACTGACCGTGATCGGCGTACTGGCTGAAAGAGGTGTGGTTGGTGAAGTGGATTACGATGAACGGGTATACATCCCCATTACGGTTGTCTTCCAGAAATTCACTCCATCCATGTTCGCACGGATCACAGGGGATAGCGTCCGGATGATCTACGTGGAAGTGGAAGAGGATGCCAATCTCGATAACGTTATCACACAGATCCAGCTATTGCTGGCAAAACGCCATGAGATCTCGGTGGATGAAGCCACATTCACGATCACAACGCAACAAGATATCATCGCGACCCAGGAATCGACCACCGCGGCCTTCCGCAACCTGCTGGCCTGGGTGGCAGGTGTATCCCTGATCGTGGGCGGGATCGGGATCATGAACATCATGCTGGTCAGCGTCACCGAACGGACGCGCGAGATCGGCATCCGCCAATCGGTGGGAGCCACACCGGCTGACATTCGCATGCAGTTCCTGACCGAAGCCCTGCTGCTGAGCATCGTCGGCGGGTTGATCGGCATTGCTGTTGGCATTGGAGGCTCATACATTTTCAGCGCGGTCAGCGACATGCGGACTGTGATCCTTCCCACTTCCATCCTGCTGGCTTTTGGCTCTGCAGCCATTGTGGGCGCTTTCTTCGGCTACTATCCCGCCAATAAAGCCGCCCAACTCGACCCGATCGAAGCATTGCGATATGAATAAGATGGATTTACTCAGTCCAGGTTGGTTAGGGATGTTGTGGGCGGGTTTCACCCGCCCACTACATCCCCGAATCCTTCCCAACTGCGTAACTCCTAAAGAGATTACCTACAAGGAGATATCCCATGAAGAAAACCTTCTACCTGGTCAGTATACTGTTATTGGTACTCATGCTGACCGCCTGTGGCAGCAATGACACAGATGCAACCACAGACTCCACAAACGATTCGACATCCACCACATTCAAAATGTCCACGGAAACGAAACTCCTGATCGGCATCCTCAAATTGGATGGCACCGAGGAGGAAGTGGATGCCAAGCAGGCGGCAGAACTGCTGCCTCTCTGGCAGTTGTACCAATCCTTGAGCACCAGCGATACGGCTGCCCAGGAAGAGATGGATGCAGTTGTCAAATCCATTGAGAATGCATTGAGCGCCGATCAATTGGCGGCCATTGACGCTATGGATCTAAAACCTCAAGATATGTTTACCATCATGCAAGATCTGGGATTGGCACCTGCCCCTCAGGTAGATGCATCCGGCACTCCAATGCCCGATATGATGCCCCAGGATTTTGCCGGTGGGCAGCCCCCCGAGGGCTTTTCCGGAGGGGAACCCCCAGCAGGCTTCTCTGGTGGGCAGCCTCCAGAGGGATTTACCGGCAGGCAACAAGGGCAAGGCGGGGGCGCTGGCGGGGATGGCTTTGTTTTTGGAGAAGGAGGAGGTGACCAGACTCTTTCGCCGGAGGCAATGGCAACCGCCCAGGCCGGCGGAGCCCCCATGCGGGCCAGGCAGGTGAGGGCTTCATCCATGATGCTAAACGCGATCATCGAATACCTTGAAGGGAAAGTCGAACCATAAACTGATCCGGGATCTTGTGGTTTTCCAAATCGGCATTTCTGCTCCGCTGACCTCAAGAAAACTTTGATATACTAAAAAAATCAAAGTGGGACAATTCTGTAGAATTGTCCCACACCGAAATTTGGCGAAGGTATTGGATAAGGCAAGGATT
>JBFYSM010000315.1:0-3202 GCA_041301605.1 Chloroflexota bacterium
TCCCGGATATTTTGTCCGTTGCCAAATCCCTCGGCGGTGGGGTGATGCCTGTTTGCGCATTTTGCTCTACCGAAGAGATCTGGCAGGTGATGATGTATCCCAACCCGTTCATCCACACCACTACCACCGGCGGGAATGCCCTGGCCTGTGCGGCGGCTATCGCGGCGATCAATGTGACCTTGCGCGATAAACTATGGGAAGTGGCAGCAGCCAAGGGAAACTACATCATCCCCAAACTTAATGCATTGGCGCAGAAATATCCACAAATCTACCGCGAGATCACCGGTAGAGGGTTGCTGATCGGTATGCACTTTCAGAAACCGGAGATCGGTTACAAGGTGGCTGCAGGTTTATTCAAACGAGGTGTGCTTGTGGCTGGAACGCTTATCAGCGCGCAGACTGTCCGCATTGAGCCTCCATTGGTTATTGCCTATGAACAGATTGATGAGGTGCTCAACCGCCTGGAGGATGTGGTTGAAGAAACGGCCGAAACCACATAGGATAAACGGCGCGCCGGAGAAATTTAGCGGAATCGTCATAAATAGGTGTAATTGAGTGATATAAGCGCATAATATTATTGACTTTCATGATGAAAAGTTGTAATATATGAACATGGCAAAAGGAAACATCAGCGGATCTGAAAAACTGGATGAAATCGACCAGAGGATCATCACGATGTTGCAACAAGATGGCAGGATGCCGCTGGCTCAAATTGCCGAGGAACTACATGTTTCCCCCGGCATGGTTCGCATGCGTTATAACCGGCTGGTGGAGATGGGGGTGTTGCGTGTAGTTGCGATAACCAATCCACTTCGGATGGGCTTTACTACGATGGCTTTGATCGGCATAAAAGTGGATGGCGGAAAGCTACTGAAGGTAGCAGACAAGATCGCGGCACTCGAAGAGGTGATTTACCTGATTGTCGTCAGTGGTTCTTACGACATTATTGCAGAAGTAGTCTGCCGCGATCAGAATCATCTACTCCAGTTCTTAACCGAACGTTTATATCGGATCGAGGGCGTCCGCGAGTCGGAATCGTTCATGCATCTGAAAATTGTCAAGGAAATCTACTATTAAAGTAACCGGTACCATCTCAATAACTTGGGGGGCGGGAGGTGTGTGGGCGGCTTTGCCGCCCCCCCCATCTTCCCCTATTTATTGAGAAGCTACAGTAACCGTATAGAACCGAACTATTCATAAAAAGGAGATGCTGATATGAAAGTGTTGCTTGTTGGAACGGGTGGGGTTGGCGAAGCGATCGCGGCCATCGCCAAGGATCGCCCCTGGGTGGAGAAAGTGGTGCTCACCGATTACAACCGTGAGCGGATCAAGGAGGTCCAGGCCAAGCTGGGCGACAAGAAGCGCTTCCCGATTGCCTGGATCGATGCCAGCAAACGCGAGATGGTGGAAGAGCTTGCCAGGAAGTACAAGGTCGATCTGATCATGAATGCCTGCGACCCATCCTTCAACGAGCCCATCTTCGACGCTGCATACAATGTGGGCATCAATTACATGGATATGGCCATGACGCTCAGCTCCCCGCACCCGAAGAAGCCGTTCGAGAAATGTGGCGTCAAACTTGGTGATTACCAGTTCGAACGTGCCAGGGATTGGGAAAAGAAGGGTATCCTGTGCCTGGTTGGCCTGGGCGTTGAGCCCGGCATGGCGGATATCTTTGCCCGCTATGCCCAGGATTACCTATTCGATGAGATCGACGAGATCGGCATCCGTGATGGGGCCAATATCATCGTCAAGGGTTATGAATTTGCGCCCAATTTCTCGATCTGGACAACCATCGAAGAATGCCTGAATCCACCGGTTGTCTGGGAAAAGGAAAAGGGTTGGTTCACTACTCCGCCTTTCTCCGAACCGGAAATTTTCGAGTTCCCGGAAGGCATCGGCAAGGTGGAGGTCGTGAACGTTGAGCACGAGGAAGTCCTGCTCGTGCCGCGTTGGGTCAAATGCAAGCGGGTTACATTCAAGTACGGGCTTGGTGACCAGTTCATCGGTGTCTTGAAGACACTCCACATGATCGGCCTGGACAACAAGGAGCCGATCAAGGTCAAGGATGTGATGGTCGCGCCGCGCGATGTGGTTGCAGCCTGTCTGCCAGACCCGGCTCATCTTGGTGACAAGATGGAAGGCAAAACTTGTGCCGGTACCTGGGTCAAGGGGAAAAAAGATGGCAAGCAGAAACAGGTTTATATTTATCAGGTGGCTGATAACAAGAAATGCATGAAGAAGTGGGGCTGCCAGGCTGTTGTAGCCCAAACCGCGTTCAATGCTGTCATCGGTTGGGACCTGCTCGAGCACGGCATCTGGAAGGGCGTGGGCGTGCTCGGTCCGGAGGCTTTCGATCCGGTCCCCTTCGTGGAAAAGATGAAGGATTATGGCTTCCCGTATGGGATCCAGGAAATGTGATCAATAAAGGGCGATGGTTCACATTGCCCCGCCAAATCCATAATACTTGAGAGGAGAATATCATGGTAGGAGAAGCATATGAATATGCAGGATTGATCATCGGCGGGATCGTTGTCATCCTGATCATCCGCATGATCATCGGTGTTTGGGCGTCCAAAAAGGTCCAGAACAATGTGGATTACGTTCTGGCTGGACGCCGCCTGCCGTTGTGGATGGCTGCGCCTTCCATCATGGCCACCTGGTTTGCCGCTGAGACCCTGATGGGCTCTGCTAACGAAGCCTATCAATATGGCTTCCAGGGTGTGGTTTTCGACCCATTCGGTGCGACCATGTGCCTGGTCATTGCCGGCATCTTCGTTGTCCGCCTGGCGCGCCGAGCCCAGTACGTGACGATCATGGATTTCTTCCAGCACCGCTATGGAACGGCCATGTCCGTCATTGGTACGGTGACCCAGATCATTACCTACTTTGGCTGGACGGCTGCCCAGATCGTGGCGGGCGGCGCCATCCTGCAGGCCTTGCTTGGTTGGCCGCTCGCATGGGGCATGATCCTGGTGACCACGGTCGTGACCTTGTACACCCTGATGGGTGGTCTGTGGGCGGATACAGCCCTGGATTTCATGCAGATGTTCCTGACTTCCATCGGCCTGGTGGTAATCACGGCGGCCATCGCGATCGCTGTAGGCGGATTGGGGAATATGTTCGATATGGCAGGTGCGCAGTATACATCCAATACTTTTGCCATCTGGCCGACAGCCGAGGATGGGTATTACGGCTATTT
>JBFYSM010000328.1:0-17249 GCA_041301605.1 Chloroflexota bacterium
AAGATGAGTGTATTCCCAGGCAGCCAGTACAAGCAAAAGGGTGATGACGATGAAAAAGGGGGTATTACCGATGATTATCGCCGGCAGGCCAATGGCAGCCAGCACAAGCGCAGCCAGAACGCGTTTTAGAAGCATCCGTTAATCCTTATCCACCTGGGATAATCCGCCATAACGGCGGTCGCGCTGCCCAAATACCTCCAACGCCTTGCGTAATTCTTCCTTATCAAAATCAGGCCAAAAAGTTGGTGTGACATACCACTCCGAATAGGCTGTTTGCCAGATTAGAAAATTCGATACACGCAATTCCCCTGAGGTGCGTATGATCAGGTCCGGATCCGGAATGCCTGCCGTAAACAGGTAACGATTGACCAGTTCAACATTGACTTCATCCGATTTTAAGTTGTCCTTGATCATGCGCTGGATGGCGCAGACGATCTCATCCCGACCGCCATAATTGAAGGCGACATTCAGCACCAGCTGGCTGTTATTTTTCGTCAACTCGATGGCATCCAGGACCTTTTCCTGGATCTTGGGATCCAGGCGCTCCAGCCTCCCAATGTGCCTCAATTGTACCCCTTCCCGATAGAGTTCATCCAACTCGCGGTCGATGACATCCTCCAGGATTCGCATCAGCCCCTGGACCTCCTCCTGCGGGCGGCCCCAGTTCTCGGTCGAAAAGGCATAGATGGTCAGGTATTTGACGCCGAACTCCACACAGGCGGTGATGATCCGGCGCAGGTTCTCAGTCCCGGCACGGTGACCAGCCAGCCGCGGCAAGCCGCGCCGCAGCGCCCAGCGCCCATTCCCGTCCATGATGATGGCCACATGAACCGGTACTTTCAATTCAGGAGAGATTTTCTTCTTTGGCATAGATTTCGTGAAGGCTGGATCTGCAAACCCGATTGCGGATTACACTTCCAAGATTTCCTGTTCTTTGTGCTTGCCAACCTTCTCCACTTCTTCCACAAACCGATCGGTAACCTTCTGCAAATCTTCCCCGCCACGCTCCAGGTCATCTTCGGAAATCAATTTCTCTTTTTCGAATTCTTCCATGTCTTTTTTTGCATCTCTTCGGATATTGCGGATGGAGACACGCGCCTCCTCAAGACGATTGTGAACCACCTTGACCAATTCGCGCCGGCGTTCCTCGGTAAGCGGGGGCAGGTTGAGGCGGATCTGCCGGCCATCATTGTTGGGAGTCAAGCCCAAATCTGAGGCCAAGATCGAGCGCTCGATCGCCTTGAGGGAGGATTGATCGAAAGGCCTGATGAGCAGGCTGCGTGGTTCCGGAACACTGATCGTTGCCAGTTGCAGCAAATGTGTTGGCACGCCATAATAATCGATCGGCAATTTTTCCACCAGTGCCGGGCTGGCACGCCCCGTGCGGATACCTGCCAGATCATCAGACAAGCTCTGGATGGCAGCCTGCATACGAATCTCTGCATCTTTAAGAATGTCCTTTATCACATCAACCTCCTGAAAGCCGCAATATGTATAGCACAAGGATACCCTAAAAACTGAAAAACGCCAATAATACCAACAGGGTTGCCAGGATCATGCCCGGCAAACCCTGTCAGATACTCACATGAAACTATCAGGTTGATCTTCAGGATGTTACCAACGTACCAACCTCTTCGCCACGCAGGGCACGTTCCAACCCATCGGGATCCCACAGGCTGAGCACCAGGATGGGCAGGTTGTTCTCCATGCAAAGCGAAATGGCTGTGCTATCCATCACTCCGAGCCTGCGGTTCAGCACGTCAATGTAAGTAAGATGCTCGAAACGGATTGCGGCCGGATTCTTTTTGGGATCAGAATCATAAACACCATCCACCTTTGTGGCTTTTATCAATACATCCGCTCCAATTTCCATCGCACGCAAAGCTGCTGCTGTATCAGTGGAAAAGTAAGGATTGCCCGTCCCTGCGCTCAGGATGACCACGCGCCGTTTTTCCAGGTGGCGGATCGCACGCCGCCGGATATAGGGCTCAGCCACCGACCTCATGTCAATCGCAGATTGGACACGGGTGAACACATTGATGCGCTCCAGAGCATCCATCAAGGCCATCGCAT
Source organism: Chloroflexota bacterium (assembly GCA_041301605.1). GTDB lineage: Bacteria > Chloroflexota > Anaerolineae > Anaerolineales > Villigracilaceae > VGNO01. The sequence goes on from JBFYSM010000328.1 coordinate 2,074, forward strand.
TCATAACGGTGGCCAGCATCCCCATGTAATCGGCAGTAGCCCGGTCCATGCCGCGGTCCAACCCCTGTTTACCGCGCCACAGGTTGCCCGCCCCAATCACGATAGCCACTTCCACGCCCATCTCGTGCACATTCTTTACCCGCGCAGCAATCGCCTCCGCCCGTAATGGATCGATCCCAACGCCGCCATCCAAAGCAAGCGCCTCGCCACTCAGCTTGAGAAGAATACGCCGGTATTTCAAATCGCCCATGACTCAACCTCCGTTGAATGAATTATCCAAATAAGGTTCCCTGGGAATCGCCGGAATAGAGAGGAAATTGTGGGTATAGGGCGGGCTTCGCCCGCCCTATACCCACATATCTTTCCATCCATCGCGGCAACTTCCAGAGAGCCACAAAAAAGAGGCCAACCGAACGGTTGGCCTCTGGTACTACTCTTCATTTGCAATTTCGCCAAGCTCCCAGCGCTGGAAGCGGCGGATGATGATATTTTCACCGATCGAACCGATATTTTGCGCAAGCAACTTCTGGATGGTGATTTCTTCATCCCGGATATACGGCTGCCGGAGCAGGACCACTTCATCTTTGAATTTTTCGACGCGTCCCTGAGCAATCCGCTCCAGGATGTTTTCCGGCTTGCCTTCCTCGCGAGCGCGAGCCTTACCAATCTCCATTTCATGATCCAGAACTTCAGCCGGGATCTCATCTTCTTTTACGTAACGCGGGGAACTGGCAGCAATCTGTAAAGCGATCTCATGCGCAAAAGTGCGGAATTGTTCCGAACGGGCCACAAAGTCGGTCTCGCAGTTGACTTCCACCATCACACCCACCCGGCCGTTGCCGTGCGAATACAACTCAACCATACCCTGCAAGGCGGCGCGATCGGCACGTTTGGCGGCGGTTGCCATTCCTTTTTCGCGCAGCCAGTCGACAGCCTTGTCGAAATCGCCGCCGGATTCGGTCAGTGCCTTGCGGCAGTCCAGCACACCGGCGTTGGTCGCGGCGCGTAACTCTTTGATCATCTCCGTAGTAATTTCCATGTCAGCACCTTTTAGGGTTATTCCTCTTCACTTTTTTGTTCGACTTCTTCGCTTTCAGTTTCATCGTTTTCACCGCGGGCCGGGCTTAGTTTGGCCAGGGTGGATTCGCCGAGCAGATCCTCATCATCCAATTCATCGTCATCTTCCACGATGCGGGCTGTGCGTTTGGTGGGGTCCGTCTCCACCACGGCAATCTCCTTTTCTGCCTCGCGTTCGACTTCCTCGTCCTTGCGCATGGCTTTCCCTTCGAGGACAGCATCCGCCATCTTCCCAACCAGCAGTTTGATGGCGCGGATGGCATCATCATTGGAAGGAATGACATAATCAATGTCAGATGGATCGCAATTGGTATCCACCAGTGCCACCACCGGGATATCCAGCAGGTTCGCTTCATGGACCGCGGCTGACTCGCGACTGACATCCACCACGAATAGCAAATCCGGACGTCGTTTCATATCCCGAACACCGGAGAGGCGGGTTTCCAGCCGGCCCAATTCCCTTTGGATCAGCAAACCCTCTTTTTTCGTCAAGTTGCTTTCTTCGCCACCCAGGACTTTCTCCATGCGTTCCATTTCCATGATCCGCTGGTGCATCGTAACCCAGTTCGTTATCATACCGCCCAGCCAACGCTCGGTGACATAAGGCATACCGCAGCGCACGGCCTCATCGCGGATGGTTTCCTGCGCCTGGCGCTTGGTGCCGACAAACATGACTACGCCTCCTTCGACAACCGTATCTCGCACAATGCCATACGCGGTGTTGATGGCCTTGACGGTCTGCTGGAGGTCGATGATATGAATACCGTTTCTCTCGGTGAAGATATACGGCTTCATCTTGGGATGCCATTTGTTGGTGCGATGCCCGAAATGGACACCACTTTCCAACAAGGCTTTCATTGAAATAACAGCCATGGAAAAAACTCCTTTCGCGTTTTTCCTCCGCTCCCTTCATCCCGACCGGGGCTGCGTCCATTCGGTCCGCAGCACGCACCGGCAAGTCTGGAAGCGTGTGAATTGGGCATTTATTGCCTGCCCGGGCAAGATATGTCCCGTTTGGTCGGGAGCGGCGGCAAGTATACCATAGAATTGGCGTTCATAAAGCCACCGTCCCGGCCTAAAGGTCGGGACGGTTGTTAAGCCAACACCCACACTGATGTTGGTTTAGATTGCTGCTGCCTGGCTGTACAACTGCTGGCGGATCTGCATTACTTCACGCTGCAAGCGATCATTATCTTTGAGCATATCAGCGATCTTGTCACAGGCATACATGACTGTGGTATGGTCGCGCCCGCCGAGCGCCTGGCCGATCTGGGGCAGGGATATGTTGCTCTCGCGCAAAAGGAACATGGCGATCTGGCGCGGCAGGGCAACCGACCGCGAACGATCCGGGCTAAGCAGCCTGTCCACGGACAGGTTATAGACACGGGCAACAATGCTCAGAACCCGCTCGGGCTTCACATCCGACGGTTGGGGCAGCAAGTCAGCCAGAGCAACTTCCGCCATCTGCCTGTTCAAGGGCATGCCGCTCAAATCCGAAAAGGCCAGGATGCGGTTGAGGGCGCCTTCCAGTTCCCGGATATTGGACTGCACGCGCTGGGCGATCAACTCCATGATTTCCCCCGGCACATCGCGCCCGTTCCGTTCGGATTTGTAGCGCAGGATGGCCAGGCGGGTTTCCAGGTCGGGCAGTTGGATATCGGCCATCAGCCCCCACTCGAAACGTGAACGTAATCGTTCCTCCAGCGTGATAAGCGATTTCGGTGGCCGGTCGGATGAAATGATGATCTGTTTGTTCTGGCCATGCAAGGTGTTGAACGTATGGAAGAATTCCTCTTGAGTGGACTCTTTACCAGCAATGAACTGTATATCATCGATCAGCAAGACATCGATGGATCGATACTTATCGCGGAAAGCCTGGGTGGTGTGGGAACGAATGGCGTTGATCAGGTCATTGGTGAATTCCTCGGAGGAAACATACAAAACGTTCAAGCCATTCGACTGGCAGGTATTCCCGATCGCATGCAGGAGGTGGGTTTTGCCAAGGCCAACACCCCCGTAAAGGAAAAGCGGGTTATAGGCAACAGCCGGATTTTCTGCCACAGCCTGAGCGGCCGCATGTGCAAGCCTGCTATTGGATCCGGCAACGAATGTTTCGAATGTATAGCGAGGATTAAGGGATGCGCTTCTCGGAACGGGCGGTTGGCGGTGGGCGTCTTCAGAGGGTTCCCGGTTTGGGATGGAAACCTCAGTCGCGAGGTCCGATGTGCCCTCGCCGCCATTCTGCCAGACGATAAACTTGACATCCATTTCGCGATTCGTGATGCCCCCCAGCAAATGCTTCACATTCTCTGTCAGTCTGCTTTCCAACCAATCGCGCGCATAGGCATTGCGAACGCCAACGGTAATACTATTATTATCAGATGCAACAACGCTTGTATCGCGCACCCAGGTATCATAGGATGCCTTGGGCATCTCCATCTGCAACTGGCCAAGCGCAGACTGCCAGGCTTGTTCGGCGTTCATACTTCTCCTCCAAGAAGCGTGGTCTGTTGCAAATAGCAACAGGGAAGCAAACCCACTGCTGGTGCAGTGGGACGGTAAAATTGCGTTTTTTCTAAACTATGGGATGGGGACTTGCTCCCCGGTTCGCTACACATATTCTAGCAAATAACCCCCTTCAATGCCAGACGATAAACCTACGATATATTAAAAACTTACGTAATTTTAAGGAAATGAGAACCTTAAAAAAGAATGTCGTGAAACAAACCATCCGGGCACATCTAGAACGTATTTTCTAGGCTATTTCCCATGTGTCCCTTTTATGGCTACCCCATATATGGGGGGTTATCCTCTTTAGTGACCCGTCAAGTAGGTAATGTTATCGAGATGTTAAAAAGTTCATAAAAAGACAAAAACATTCTTCGCGACTGTGAAACACTAATTTCCGGGGTTCAACTGGGATACGTTATGTAGTCTGGCACCATCTGGTATTTAGACGCGCGGCACCCATGCAAGTATGGTAGTCCCCTCGCCAGGAGCGGAAATAATATCGAGATCACCGCCCACATTGTGAACGCGCGTCATCATATTCGCCAGGCCGTGACCAACCGCCTTGTTCATATTCTCCGTGTTAAATCCCTGACCATCATCCTGAACCTCCAGTAGGACACGGTCGCTGGTAGCCCAGAGATCGATAATCACTTTCGATGCGATGGCATGTTTGGCAACATTAGCCAGGGCTTCCTGGCAAATATGGAAAAGCGCCATGGCATGTGTTTGGGGCAGGTCGGCCAGGTGGTCAGATTTTGGGCCTTTCAAGGTAACATCCGCCTTGGCATTCATGCGGAACTCCATCACCAGTCGCTGCAGGCCTTCCGAGAGGCTATCCCCTCGTAGTTGACGCGGCCTCAGGTCCAAAATGTACGAGCGCAGATCACGGATGGTACGATTCAAATCATCAATAGCTTTCTGGATTCGCTCATCGGCCTCGCGGTTATTTGTCACCATCAAGCGGACATTTTCCAGCGATAACCCAACCCCAAAGATGGATTGGATGATGCCATCGTGCAAATCCATACCGATCCGCTCACGTTCTTCGAGAACAGCCAGCCGGCGGGCGTTGTAATGCAGGCGGGCATTTTCAATGGCGGTGCCGGCCCAACTCCCGATAGATGACAGCAATGTAAGCTGGTTCTCATCAAAAAGTTGCGGACTGCGGGTGGCAATGCTCAACACACCCACCAGTTCAGCCCGAGTCGTCAATGGGATACACACCATTTGCCGGAAACCGGCCTGTACCACCGCATCCCGCAGGAAACGCGAATCCGTATTCAAATTGCGGCTGACCATAGGCTTCATTGTTTCGCCCACAACCCCGATCATGCCTTCCCCAACCTTGAAACGGTTGCGGGTCCAGAAGGCTTCAGCCGCCTCACCGCGATGAAGCACCAGGCGCATGGTCTGGCCATCCTCTTCCCGCAGGAAGATCTCACCCGCCTCCACCTTGAAATGGGCCATCAGGAGAGCCAGAGTCTTGTTGAGAATATCATCCAATTCAAGGGAAGAAGCCAGTGTTGTCCCAATATGGTTCAGCAAGGATAGGTCTTCGTTGCTGCGCGTCAGGGCCCTGTCACGAGTTTTCAGATCGGCATACAGACGGGCGTTCTGGATGGCCGCCGCCGCATAAGCCGCCAACATTTCGATCACCTTCTCATCATCGGCTGTGAACTCGGTCTGGTCCACTTTTTCGGTCAGGTAGATCTGCCCCAACTGCTTCTCCCCCACCCGTAATGGCACGCCCAAAAAAGAATGCATGCTGGGATGTCCGGTTGGGAAGCCAACGCTGCGGGGATCCTGGTCGATATCCAGCAATCGGATCGTATGCTTACTGCGCATCAAGGCGCCAATCAGGCCGCGTCCGCGTGGCGGATGAGGGATCCTTTTCACTTCATCCGGGGTTAAGCCGGTATGGATAAATTGCTTGAGCTTTCCTTCATCGTCCAACACCCCCAACGCTGCATAACGCGCCCCAGCCTGTTCACAGGCCAACGCGGCGATCCGCTCCAGCAGGCTCTCGAGCGAGACCTCTTTGACCAGTTCAAGGCTGGCACGATGCAATGTAATCAAACGCTCTTGTAACTGTTCACGCGTCAGGAGCATATTTCATCCTTAATCCTGATAATTCTACCCCACATATCCGAATTCGCCAAGTTTGATAGGTTTTGCCAGCCTCCAGCCGATATATTCGGCCCGGAATTACAAAGACAATGGACAATGGATAACAGATGACAACTTCCCGCCTCCCAGGTTTTTACAACCTATCCATCAACGAACGCCTCGCCCGCCTGGCGGAGGCGGCAGGACTCTCCCCGGACGATCTGTCTGCCTTCCGTTTCGAGGGCGGGATCGACGCGGACGCCGCCAATCATATGATCGAGAACGTTGTGGGCATCCACGGCCTGCCGCTGGGAATCGGACTCAACTTCATGGTCAATGGCCGGGATGTATTGGTGCCGATGACCATCGAAGAGCCATCGGTTGTGGCCGGGGCCTCCTTCATGGCCAAACTGGCCCGCGCCGGCGGCGGTTTCAGAGCATCCACAACCGAACCGCTCATGATCGGACAGATGCAGGTTCTGGATATTGCCAACCTCCAGAAAGCACAGGCGGCCATTCTCAATAAGAAAGCCGAACTCATCGCGGAAGCAGACCAGATCGACCCGGTGTTGAAGAAATTCGGCGGCGGTGCACGCGACCTGGAAGTGCGCCTGATCGAGGACTCCCCGATCGGAGAATTCCTGGTGGTGCATCTCGTTTACGATGTCCGCGATGCAATGGGCGCCAATGCCGTCAACACCGCCTGCGAAAAGCTGGCTCCCCATATCGAACAGATCACCGGCGGACGCGTCCACTTGAGGATTCTCTCTAACCTGGCGGACCGTCGGCTGGCACGTGCCGAATGTACCATTCCCGTCGACGAATTGGCTTTCAACGCTCGGGACGGGTCTGAGACCCGTCCTTACACAGGCGAACAGGTACGGGATGGCGTGATCGAGGCCTGGGCCTTCGCCGCCGCGGACCCCTACCGGGCCGCCACCCACAACAAGGGCATCATGAATGGCGTGGACGCGGTCGTCATCGCCACCGGCAACGACTGGCGCGCCATCGAGGCCGGGGCGCACGCCTATGCGGCGCGCTCCGGGCGTTACACCAGCCTTTCCACATGGGGAAAAGATGAATACGGCAACCTGGCCGGTTCGCTGGAAATGCCGATGGCGGTTGGCACCATTGGCGGGGCAACCAAGGTGCATCCCGGCGCCAAGGCTGCCCTGAAACTGATGGGTGTCAAGACCGCCGCCGAACTGGCTGAGATCATCGTTTCGGTTGGGCTGGCGCAGAACCTGGCAGCCTTGCGGGCATTGGCCACCGAAGGCATCCAGCGCGGGCACATGTCCCTGCACGCCCGGCAGGTGGCAATTGCAGCCGGAGCAACTGGTGATATGATTGAGAAGGTTGCCGCGCAGATGGTGGCGGAAAAAACGATCCGCATAGATCGAGCAGAAGAAATCTTGAAATCGCCGGGAAACAGGTAATCAGGAATCGGGCAACCAGGGAACCTCGTTCCCTTGTCCCTAATTACCTTTTACCTGATCACCTGTTTGCGAAATTGCTCACCGAGGAGTTTATATGACCGAAAACAAAACCCTTCTCAAACCCTCCCGCCCGGTCGGCATCATCGGCTACGGGGCCTATGTGCCGCGCTACCGCCTGCCCGCCCGGGAAGTCGCCCGCGTCTGGACCGGCGGCAAGGGCGGCCTGCCGATCAAAGAAAAAGCCGTCCCCGGCCTGGATGAGGATGTGGTCACCATGTCCATCGAGGCGGCCCGCAATGCCCTGGCGCGCGCCCGGATCGACCCGACCGAGATCCGCGCCGTGTGGGTCGGCTCCGAGTCGCACCCGTATGCGGTCAAGCCCACCTCCACGATCGTGGCCGAGGCCATCGGGGCTGTCCCCAACACCCAGGCCGCCGACTGGGAATTCGCCTGCAAAGCTGGGACGGAGGCCATGGTGGCTTCCATCGGCATGGTCGGTTCGGGTATGGCCCATTATGCCCTGGCGATCGGCATGGATACCGCCCAAGGCAAGCCCGGCGATGCCCTGGAGTACACGGCGGGCGCAGGCGGCGCGGCCTTCCTGCTCGGCCCGGCAGAAGAGTCGCTGGCGGTCATCCAATCTACATATTCGTACGTTACCGATACCCCCGACTTCTGGCGGCGGGAATACCAGAAGTATCCCGAACACGGTATGCGCTTCACCGGCGAACCGGCCTATTTCAAGCACATCACCGAGGCCGGCAAGGCCATGATGGAAGCCAACGGCACGACCGCCAAAGATTACAAGTGGGCAGTCTTCCACCAGCCCAACACCAAGTTCCCGCAGCGGGCGGCCTCGATGCTCGGTTTCAGCATGGAACAGATCGAACCGGGCTTGCTGGTTCCAGTCATCGGCAACACGTATGCAGGAGCAGCCATCATCGGCCTGACCGCCACCCTGGATATCGCCGAACCCGGCGACCGGATCTTGATGGTCTCCTTCGGCTCCGGGGCCGGCTCGGACGCCTTCGATATCCTGGTTACCGACGCAGTGAAGGAACGCCGGGAACGCGCACCCAAGACCCAGGAATACATCTCCCGCCGCACCGAGATCGACTACGCTACCTACGTGCGCTATCGCGGCAAACTGGCGATGAAATAGCCATGGAAAACGAAATCATCATCGCCGGTATCGGCCAGACATCCGTTGGCGAACACTGGGAGATCTCGCTGCGCGAACTGGGTTTCTACGCCATGGATGCAGCCATGCAGGATGCAGGCGGGATACGCCCACAGGCACTCTTCGTCGGCAATATGCTGGCCCCCAACCTGTCCAACCAGGCTCACCTGGGTGCACTGTTGGCTGATTTCGCCGGATTGACTGGCATCGAAGCCGCATTGGTGGAAGCTGCCGGCGCTTCTGGCGGGGCAGCTTTACGCCAGGGTTACCTGGCTGTCAAAAGTGGGATGGTCGATGCGGCTCTGGTGGTCGGTGTTGAAAAATTCACTGATACGATCGGTCCCGACACGGAGGCTGCTCTTGCTACCGCCTCCGACAGCGATTTCGAAGCCACGCAGGGCCTGACGCCCACCGCCCAGGCCGCCCTGCTGATGCGACGCTATATGCACGAGTTCGATGTTCCAGCCGACGGTTTGGCTGGCTTTCCTCTCCTCGCGCACGCCAACGGCACAGGCAATCCGAATGCCATGTTCCAGAAAGCCATCAAAGCGGAGGCTTACCAGAAAGCGGAGATGGTCTGCGACCCCATCAACCTGTTCGATATGGCCCCCCATGCGGATGGCGCAGCGGCGGTCTTGCTGACGCGATGTGACCGGCTGCCGATAGATTACCCTTATCCTCTCATCCGGAGTGCAGCCTCCGCCCAGGCAACGGATACCCTAGCCCTGCATGATCGGTCTGATCCCCTGTTCCTGGAAGCCGTCCAAATATCGACCGGGAAGGCCCTCAAGCAAGCTGGCATTTCCGTTGACCAGGTCAATTTCTTCGAATACCATGATTCGTACTCCATATATGCAGCCCTATCGCTGGAAGCAGCGGGATTTGCGCCGCGCGGCAAAGGCTGGGAACTGGCTCGCGACGGCGCACTTTCCCTGACCGGACGCCTGCCATGCGCCACCCTGGGCGGGCTCAAGGCGCGCGGCAACCCCGGCGGCGCGACCGGCGTCTACCAGACGGTCGAGGCGGCGCTCCAACTGCGGGGTTTGGCTGGCAGGAACCAGGTCCGGGAGTTCCGCTTTGGCATGATCCAATCCCTGGGAGGGCCGGCCTCGACGGCTGTCACCCACATCCTTGAAAGGCTGCAAAGCTGATAGTCTTTGAGAGTTCCAGGTCATATAATTCAGGCTGTAAATCAGACAAGGAGACTACGAATTTTATGGAGATCCCCCGCCACTGGCGCTTGAAACAACAACGGTATGGTTTGGTAGGCGAAGTCTGCCCGCACTGCGAAGCCAAGATCTTCCCGCCCCGCGATGTCTGCCCAACCTGCGGCGGCGAGGCCAAAACCGCCTATGCCTTCAGCGGCAAGGGCGAAGTTTACTCCTACACTACGATCTACGAAGCCCCCACCGGCTATGACCAGAATGCACCCTACACCGTGGCGCTGGTCAAGTTGCAGGAAGGCCCGATCGTGACCGCCCAGCTCACCGACCTGGGCGAGACCCCGCTCGAGATTGGCATGCCGGTCGAGATGGTTACCCGCCGCCTGCGCCAGGATGGCGATGAGCGCGGGGTGCTGGTGTATGGGTATAAGTTCCGGCCGGCTGGACTTGTGTAAGTTTATTCCCCAAAGAGAAACTGAATCGCCCTGGGTGTACACGCACCGCAGGGCGTTTTTTTATGCTGCCACTACGATAAGAACGCCCCGACATATCATCCCTTCCATATTGACATCTCGAAGATCATCCATTATTATATAGTTGTACGATGTATAGTCTGACTATATATAAGGAGAGCAAATGGAGACGAAAGACTCATTGCCGCTGACCGAAACATCCTTCTTTATCCTGCTCAGCCTGGTTACGCCCAAGCATGGGTACGCGATCATCAAAGAAGTAGAGCAACTGAGCGAGGAACGGGTGAAACTGGCGGCGGGGACTCTATACTCTGCTCTGCGGCGCATGCTGGAGAACGGATGGATCGAGCGTTTAGATGATAGCCGCCCAGCAAGCGACCGCGAAGGGCGCGAGCGCAAGCTGTATCAACTGACCGGGTTCGGTCAGGCATTGCTGGATATGGAAACCGGGCGACTGAAAGCACTGGTAAACCTGGCATCCAGCCGGAAAACAGCGAGCCAAGTATGGGCAGCCAGAAGGGAACTCTGTACATCCTGGGGATGAGCCTTTTCAGGCGCCTGGCAGGTTTATATCCTGCCCGCTTTCGCCGCCAGTATGCCGGCGAAATCTTCGAGGTTCTCCTGCAGAGGCTGGAGGATGCGAAAGGTTTGGGCGGTGCAGCAATGCCAGCCTTCATTTTCCGGGAATCTGGGGCACTCATCGTCTCCATCATAAGGGAGCACTGGCACGAGCGGCAGGGGCGCAAGGAGGTGAGAATGGAAAGGGAAGGCCAGGTTTATCGTAGGATCCAGACCATCTTCCTGAAACGGAGGCTGGAACGCGCCGCCAGGGTGGTTCTCCTGCTGGCAGCACTCATCCCCCTGTATTACGGCTGTATCTACGCTTATGCCAGGATCCAAATCGCCGAGGCGAAACAACTGGGCGTGTTCCCAACCCTGGAGGATGCAGTTTACAGCCTGAGTGCGGGTGAGGTTCAGGGCGCCAGGGTAGTGAGAGTGGACATTAACCACGCCGAGCCCTGCAACCCGGATGGCAAGCTGCCGTTCATCTGGTGCGTATCATTGACCGTGTTTTATGACCAGAACCCGGGAGGTCATGATCACTCCATCTTTAGAGGATATTCAACCTATTATCACCTACGGGAAGGCTGGGTGTTTATTTCTGAATTGATCCCCGGATTTACTGGTCAGGTTATGGAGCTGTTCAGGATGGAAGAAGTAATTGACCAGAAACAGTTTGTGGCGCCGTAACGCCAGATTGGCCTACAGCCACAAGCCGCATGACAAGAAACGTTGGAAAATTCCGCCCTGTTGATAAATCAGCAGGGCCTTTTTTGCTGCGGGGAGTATATGGTTGTATAATGGCAGGCATGCCACTACTGGGAGAATAACTTGCCGACCCCCGAATCCATCCTCAAAGAAATCTTCGGCTACGAAACCTTCCGCCCTCTGCAGCGGGAAGTGATCGAAAACGTACTGGCGCGGCGCGACACGCTGGCCATTATGCCAACCGGCGGTGGGAAGTCACTCTGCTACCAGATCCCTGCATTGATGTTCAGCGGCCTCACGGTGGTGGTTTCCCCGCTCATCTCCCTGATGAAAGACCAGGTGGAGCAGTTACGCGCTTACGGCGTACCGGCCTTGTTCCTAAACAGTTCGCTTGGACCGCTGGAATACCAGGAAAACATGGATTACGTCAAGCGCGGCGAAGTGAAGTTATTGTATGTTGCGCCTGAGACGCTGCTCACCCCGCGCATCCTGTCGCTGCTAGATTCCGTTCGGGTGGATTGCCTGACCATCGACGAAGCCCACTGCATTTCAGAATGGGGGCACGATTTCCGCCCGGAATACCGCCAGCTTGTAACGGTGCGCGAGCAATTACCGAACGCAGTTTGCCTGGCACTGACGGCCACAGCCACAACTCGCGTACGGCAGGATATCCGCACCACGCTGAAGTTCACCACCAGTAACGAATTCGTTGCCAGTTTCAACCGGGAGAATCTTTACATCGAAGTGGTTCCCAAGCGCGACCCCATCGAACAAACCATCCAGATCCTGGAAAAACACAAGGATCAGTCGGGCATCATTTACTGCTTTTCGCGCCGCCAAGTGGATGAACTGTCCGCCTACCTGGCATCCAAAGGCTACTCCGTCCGCCCATACCACGCCGGGTTGGAAGATGCCGAACGCAAGCAGAACCAGGAAGCCTTCATCCGCGACGATGCCCAGATCATCGTTGCCACCATTGCCTTTGGGATGGGCATCAACAAACCCAATGTGCGATTTATCATCCATTTCGACCTCCCCAAGAGCATCGAGAGTTACTACCAGGAAATCGGCCGCGCCGGGCGCGACGGCCTGCCCGCCCACTGCACCCTGTTCTACAGCTACTCGGATGTTGCCAAGATCAATTACTTCATAGACCAAAAAGAAGGCACAGAAAAGCGCGTGGCAATCCAGCACCTGGATGCGATCGTCCGTTATGCGGAAGACGAGCGAACCTGCCGCCGCAAACCGCTGCTGAACTACTTCGGCGAAGCGTACGATGCCGAAACCTGCTCCAACTGCGACAACTGCAACACCACCCCAGCCGAACTGATCGACATCACCATCCCAGCCCAGAAATTCCTATCCTGCGTCAGGCGCGCCAACGAGAAATTCGGCGCAGGCCACATTACCGATATCTTGCTCGGATCGAAGAACGAGAAAATCCTGCGCTGGGGGCATGACAAATTATCCACTTACGGCATTGGTACAGAGTTATCCAGGAAACAGTGGATGCACCTGGCACGCCAACTGGCACAAATGGGGTTTCTCAAACAGGATGGCGAATACCGCACGCTGAGTCTCACACCCAGGGCGCTGGATGCGTTGGGCAAACGGGAAAAGATCATGGGCGTTCTCCAGGAAGCCGAACGGACGGTCAAAGCAGGCAGGAAGAAAGAAGAGATCCAGTATAACCATGCGCTGTTCGCCCTGCTGCGCCAGAAGCGGAAAGAGATGGCCGACGAGGCAGGCGTTCCACCATACGTGATTTTTCCGGACAGGACCCTGCTCGAAATGGCCGCCTACTATCCACAGTCAACCGAACGCTTGCTTGAAATCTCCGGCGTGGGCCAGGTAAAACTGCGCCAGTATGGCGATGCATTCCTGGAAGTTATCAAGGACTATTGCAAACAACACAACCTGGAAGAAAAGCCGAAAGAGGCCTCACACCGGGATAAAAGCGATTCGAAACGGCGTTATGCCATCGTCGGCGAGTTGTTTAACAACGGGGAGAGCATCCAAAGCCTGATGGAACGGTATCACGTTACAGCGGGGACGATCATCGACCATTTGACGCGCTACCTTTCAGCCGGTAACAGCCTGCGAAACGATGAAGATCTGCAAGGGTGGACATCCATCACCCCCAACCAACAGCAAGCCGTCTTTGCCGCCTTCGATGAACTCAGCCCAACCTACCTGAGGCCGGTATTTGATCGAATGAACGAGGCGGTGAATTACGATGAATTGAAAATCCTGCGCTTGTTGTATATGATTTCTCAGCAAAGGTAGCACAATTTTCAAGTAGAATCGGTCATATCCATGCTCACTCCCCAACTGCTCGAAACCTTTCCCTACTACCAATATACCGACTACAAGACCATCCAGCGCGGGCAGCAATACTACCGCGAGGGGCGCATCTCTCATATCGAATATTACGATGATTACGCCGTTTGCCAGGTGAATGGCGACAGCGGTGATTACGAAGTCACCATCTCCCTGATCGGGCGGAACAAAATCCATATGAATTGCACATGCCCTTATGCGGATATGGGGAATGTCTGTAAGCACATGGTGGCTTCCATGCTGGCACTCACGCAGTATCTCAAGAGCGAAAAGGTGCAGGAGAATTGGCAATTCAAGCTGGGATTGGCCCTGCAAAACGCCCCGCGCCGCAAGGGTGGTGCGAACATCCAGCGCTACGCAGCCATCCTCCTCTTGCAGAAGGATGAATACTACCAACAGGCCCACTTCTCGCTCGTTCCGCGCATCGTCAAGGCTTCCCAGTGGGGTATGCTCAAGATCATGGATGATGATCCCGCCGCCGTCAACCAATCCTTGGATAATAACCGCGGCTGGACAACGCACCTGGAAAACCCGTACCAGGCAGTCAACCCGGCAGGCTGCATAAACCTGCCCCCGGAAAGCATTGCTTTCTTCAATTTCATCCTGCAACAAGCCCGTTATTACGGTTTCTCGAACTTCGCCGATTACCTGCCCATGCTGGCCCGCCTGGAGATCCCCATCTTCCTCTTCGCAGACCGCCGCAATATCAAGGAACGGGTCACGATCCTAAATAAGCCACTGGAGATCAAAGCCGCCATCGCCCGCGATGGCAACCAGCTCACCTTGCAGGCTGGTCTCGAACTGGATGGCCAGCTCTTCACTTCGGCCAAAGAGAGCCTGCACATCATCTCACAGAACCCGCCCTGGGCGCTGGTCGGCGACAAACTCGTCCCGGTCGCCAATCCCGAAAGCCTCGACATCCTGCAAGTTTTCCCGCTCTCCATCCCCACTGCGCAGGAAGACGCCTTCCGTGAAAAATACTTCCGCCAGATCGCTGAACGCGTCCCGGTGCAGGGCGATGTAGTTACCTGGGATGATGTGAGCGCAGATGCCATCCCGCGCCTGTATTTACACAACGATGAGGAAACCCTGCGCGCCGACCTGCGCTTCGGCTATGGCGACTACGAATCCCTGCCAGACCGCCAGCCTGCCCATGTGATGACAGTGGACAACCCCGGCTCCTGGACCCTGACCCGCATCCACCTCCAGCCAGATCGGGAAGCAGAATTCTACCAACTGCTGACCGACCCAAAGTTCGGTCTAAAGCGCGCCGGCAGCGGATTTCCATACGGTACCTTCGAGTTGCGCGCCCGCACCCACCCATTCGATTTCCTGGTGCACAGCATCCCGGCCCTGACCGAAGCGGGATTCGAAATCTACGGCGATAAAGAGTCGCTTGGCAAGGTCAATCCGCACACACCCACCATCCGCCTGAACATCACCAGCGGCATCGACTGGTTCGAACTGGATGCGATCGTGATGTATGGCGACCAGGAAGTGAAACTGCGCGAAATCCGCAAGGCACTCAGGAAGGGCGACCACTACATCAAGCTGGCCGATGGCTCGATCGGCCAGATCCCCGAACAATGGCTGGAGCGCTACAAGCACCTGTTCGAAATGG
>JBFYSM010000349.1:0-4263 GCA_041301605.1 Chloroflexota bacterium
GAACTACGCCGTCCAGATGACCATCGACCGGATCGTCTTCCTGCGCATTTGCGAAGACCGCGGCATCGAGCGCGAAGACCAGTTGCAGGAATTGCTCGCCGGTGAAGGGGTTTACGAGCGTTTGTGTCAGTACTTCCGCCAGGCCGACAATCGCTATGATTCCGGCCTGTTCCACTTTACCGAAGAGAAGGGACAATCCAGCGCGCCCGATGATCTGACCTTGCGCCTGGCAATTGACGACAAGGTGCTGAAAGAAATCATCAGCGACCTGTATTATCCCAGCCCGTATGTTTTCCGGGAGATCCCTGCCGATATCCTCGGGCAGGTTTACGAGCGTTTCCTGGGCAAAGTCATCCGGCTGACCGCCGGGCACCAGGCCAAGGTCGAGGAGAAGCCCGAAGTCCGCAAGGCGGGCGGCGTGTACTACACGCCCACGTATATCGTCGATTACATCGTCAGGAATACGGTCGGGAAACTCCTGGAAGGTAAGAACCCCAAGGAATCCGCCCGTCTCAAGATCCTCGACCCCGCCTGCGGCTCCGGTTCCTTCCTGCTGGGCGCATTTCAGTATCTACTGGACTGGCATCTCAAGTGGTACTCCGAAAACGAGCCGGGAAAATGGGCCCAGGCGAGAACCCCCGCCATTTACCAGGCCCAGGGCGGCGACTGGCGCCTGACCACCGCCGAGAAGAAGCGCATTTTGCTGAACAATCTTCACGGCGTGGACATCGACCCCCAGGCCGTGGAAGTGACCAAGCTCTCGCTCTCGCTCAAGGTGCTGGAGGGCGAATCCCAGGAAAGCATCGGGGCGCAGTTGGGACTGTTCAAAGAGCGCGCCCTGCCGGACCTGGGCAGGAATATCCAGTGCGGCAACTCGCTGATCGGGCCGGACTACTACGAAGGCCATCAGTTGACGATGAGCTTCATCGATGACGAAGAGCGCTACCGCGTCAACGCCTTCAACTGGAAAGCAGCCTTCCCGCAAGTTTTCACGACGGGCGGGTTTGATGTGGTGATCGGAAATCCGCCGTATGTGCGGCAGGAAGGATTGGGGGATGCAAAACAGTATTTCCAATCCCACTACAAGACATTTTGCCCAACAGCCGATTTATATGTCAATTTTATTGAGAAGGGACTTAAAGTTCTTAAGAACACTGGCTTGTTCGGGATGATTATTTCAAATAAATGGATTCGCGCTGCCTATGGTGAACCATTAAGAAGATTTATTACAGACGAAGTATCTTTACTTGAAATAATTGACTTGGCGGGGTTGCCTGTTTTTGAAGGAGCCACTGTACGAACAATTATCCTAATTTGCTCTCCTTTGCCGAAAAAACAAGCATTCTATCAATATTTGGCACCGCCAAGCTTGCAGAAGTTTCAAACAATAACAAACGGAGATGATCTGCAAAAACTGGTGACGATAGATTCTATCCAATTGCGTGTTTCTGATTTGAAGCCGGAAGGCTGGGCATTCATAACCACAGAGTCGAATGATTTACTTGCGAAGTTCCAGAATAATTCATTACCGATACCCCAATATATTAAAGGTAAACCATATTTTGGTATCAAAACGGGTTTTAACGAGGCATATGTTATAGATAAGGCTACTCGTGATAAGTTGGTTTCTATTGACCCTAAGAGTGTAGAGATTATTAAGCCGATGTTGGCAGGACGTGACGTTCGCCGTTATTCGATAGATTATGCTGATAAGTACCTGATATGGATTTATGTAGGCATCCCCATTGAAAATTATCCTGCCATCTTTTCACACCTAAAACAATATCAAGCACAACTTCAAAACCGATGGGATAAGGGTAATCATTGGTGGGAATTACGAGCATGTGATTATTACGATAGATTTACATCTCCGAAAATAATCTATCCTGACATAGCCACAAACTGCCGGTTTTATCTGGATATGGATGGTTATTTCAGTACAAATACCACTTACTTTATTCCTGGAAATGACTTGTATTTATTGGGCGTGTTGAATTCACAATTGGCTCGATATTATTTCTCTAAAGTGTGTGCTGGTCTTGAAGGCGGCGGAACAACTTACCTGCGCTTTTTCGGCCAATATATTGAAAATTTCCCAGTTCATACCATCAACTTCTCCGACCCATCAGAAAAAACCGCACACGATAGAATGGTCTCCCTGGTGGAGCGTATGCTCTCTCTGCACAAGCAATCCCCCCGTACGCCGCAAGAGAAGGAAATGATCCAGCGCGAGATCGAATCCACCGATCAGGCAATTGACACCCTGGTCTATGAGCTGTATGGCTTGACGGAGGATGAGGTCAAGATCGTGGAAGGGAATTAGTACCCAAGAAGACAACCTTTTGATCCGTTTTCGTTGTTGGACGATTGATTGGAGGAAAACATGAGAAACCGGTTCATCAAGACCCTGGCGCTCCTGCTGCCCGTGATCCTGGGCTGTGCGATATCTACTCTGCTCCCTACGCCAACTGCGCTGCCACCTGTCCACTTCGAGAATGAGCTGGTTGCCTTCGATTACCCGGCTGTGGCAAGGATCTTCGCTGCCCGGGATCCGGCATTTGATCCATACCCGGGCTACTACGAACTGGGCGGAGAGCTGGTGGTCGGGCTGGCAAACCCGGGCTGGATGGACGATTATGGGAATCTGTATAGTTCGATTGGGATCTTCCGCCACGCCTTGCCAGCCGGCTCCAGCCTGGAGCAGGTGATGCAGGCTGCCTATGCCAATAATACCGGCCCGGTTCCAGAGGAAGTCCCCGAACAGAGCGGACCGTTTACAGTGGATGGTCGGACGGGTGTGCGCAGAACCTACAGGTCTTCTGCCGGGCCGCTCTGGTACACCCTGCAGGACATCTGGCTTGAAGCGGATGGCTCGATCTTGCGCATCTCGCTCAACATGGAGGTTTATGAGGCGGATTTCCAGGCAGCCGCCGACCTGTTTCTGGGCAGCCTGGATATCAAAGAGGACCTGCCGCCTTTTACCGGGCAGCCCACTCCCGCGCCGACCGCTTCGCCCACACCATACCCTGCAGCCCTGCTTGCCCATTACGAAGACAACCTGCTCTCCTTTGATTACCCACAGGAGATGATGGTTCTGCCTTCCGGAGAGACGCCCTCCGACTGTTTCCCGGAAATCACCTTCGGGGGGGAACGTCTGGTCGGGTTGGGTGAGCCGCGCTTCCTGGTCAATGGCAGCTACTATCGTTCGATCCAGGTCACCCGCCTTCCAATGCCTGCCGGTTCCAACCTGGAAGCGGTTGTGCTGGGTGTGTATGAACAGGCACAGGTAAAGTATTCTCAGGAAACATCATCCCTGGCTTCCACCGGACCGGTTCCGGTTGCCGGGCAGACGGGTTTCCAGTGGGCTTACCGGGTGACTGCCGGCGAGCCAACCTACGAACTGCGGGATGTCTGGCTGGAGTTGAACGATCAACTCTACATCATATCCATCTGGACGGAATACACCAACCCGGATGATTTTGCAGCCTTCCAGGCTGGTGCAGACTCGCTTTTACATAGCCTGCGCATAAAGTAATGTGAAAAAATGAGCTATATTCCTACACTCCCTGTCATTACTCTGTTTCTCGGTTTGGGGTTCATCCTTCTAATCCTTTGTGGAATCACGACATGGACAACCTGGGTAAGTTTCCGCGTTAATAAGATGGTTATCCCAAAATTGAAATTTTTGTTTACGATTGCATTCCTCCAAATCCTGCTGGGAGTCATGACAGTCTGGATTGTAAAAGCGATCCAGGATGAACCTTTCATTGCCATTGGAACCGGTTTGATCATAATGCTCCTGTCCGGTCTGTTTTTCATAAAATGGATTCTCAAAAATCCCTGGAAGCTGTCCCTGCGTGTATGGGCCATGGCAGCGCTCATGCAGGTGGTGCTCGTGCCTGTTTGTTCGGTGTTTATGTCTGTGATTGGGGTATGGTTCTTATGGCGGCTTTTTCCTCCCCAACTTTAAAACAGTCCAACAGGTTCTCCCGGGAAAAATCGCATGGATAAGGATGTGAGTACGGATGGGCGGGGAGAAAAAAGTGCCCTGCCCGGGATGAGGGGGGCATCCCAGACAGAGCAAGGATATTTTACATGTATTTTGCATTTTGGCAAGTGCTGTAGATTCCCTTAAGGAGAGTAAAAATGAACGCAAATGCAGGTAAAAAAACCAGGCCCTACTGGCACGTGGATGCAAAGTGGCTCACCGGCATTCTATTGCTATTTCTGTTGAACATCACCTTCTTGATTTTTATCCTGGTG
>JBFYSM010000376.1:0-6030 GCA_041301605.1 Chloroflexota bacterium
TCGATCTCAGCGTTGTCACCCGGGACATGGGCCACCTGGAAAGTCAGGTTGAGCGTTTCGGGGTCGTATTGGATGGTGTCGCCGATCACCGCCCCGGACACCCGCAAGCTGCGCCCGACGATACTCTCGCCTTTCGCTTCCAACTCGTCTACCGTTAAAAAGTATTCGGCGCTGGCGCTGGTGGAGGATACGATCAGGTACACCACCGCTGCCAGGATCAGCGCGCCGCCCAGGATGAATTTAAAGCGTCCGAACATGATAAGAAAGCCTCCTAT
Source organism: Chloroflexota bacterium (assembly GCA_041301605.1). Lineage (GTDB taxonomy): Bacteria > Chloroflexota > Anaerolineae > Anaerolineales > Villigracilaceae > VGNO01. Next base: position 276 of record JBFYSM010000376.1, read on the forward strand.
GGCGTTAGTCAGTACGTTAATAATTTTACATACATAGATTAATTGTGGGTGAGAATGTGTATTTTTTGTGAAACTCCCCCATCTCAACCGCAAACAAATAAGAAACACCCTCCGTATATGTGTGGATTCTGGAAAAACTAACTCAGCCTAATCAGCCCGGTTCGGATGGCGAATTTGACCAGTTCGGTGCGGGAGTGCATGTTGAGTTTGTTCATGATCCGTTCCCGATGGCGAGCGATCGTTTTTGGGCTTAACTCCAGCTTCTCGCCAATCTGCTGGTTATTAAAACCTTCGGCCACCAATTCGAGTACCTGGCGTTCGCGCTGGCTGAGTACTTCGAGATCCACTGTATTTCTGTCTTCAGGAATTGTTTCAATATCACCCTTACCCGGTTGACCAACTTGATTGTTCAGACGTTGGTAATCTTCGAGCAGCCAGCGGGCCAGGGCAGGCTGTAAGTAGATGTTCCCTGCTGCAACCGTACGGATGGCCGCCACCAAGTCATCGGCAGCAGCCTGCTTGGTAATATAGCCTGATGCCCCTGCAACCAGCATCTGGCTGAAATACTGCTTGTCGTCGTGGACGGTCAGAACCAGGATCAAACAATTAGGGCATTCACATCGCAAGCGGCGGGTAGCTTCCAGGCCATCCATTTCAGGCATGGTGATATCCATCAGGATTACATCCGGGCGCACCTGAATCGCTTTCTCGATCGCCTCCTGGCCATTGCTGGCCTCCGCCACCACCAGCAGGTCATCCTGGGTCTGCAGGAAGGTTTTCAACCCGACACGCACTACATCGTGATCATCCACCAGCATCAAGCGGATCTTTTCCATGTTGAACCTCTTTTCGTATCATCTCAATAACTTGGGGGGCGAGGGGGGTGTGGTCGGATTCGCCGCCCACACCCCCCCATCTTCCCCTATTTATTGAGAAGTTACCTCTTTTCCTTTTAGAACCGTGATCCCATTCAATGGAACACTTATTTCAATGGTTGTGCCTTTGCCCAGCTCTGAAGTGATATTCATCTCGCCGCCGATCGAATCGACCCGTTCGCGCATCCCTGCCAAGCCCCAGCCGCGCGGCGGTGAAAAGTTCATGGCAGGGTCAAAACCACATCCGTGGTCACTGATGCGCATGCTGACACGCTCGGGCAGATACTGCAACCGCAGTTCGGCTTCCTGTACGCCTGCGTGACGGGTTACATTCGCCAATGCCTCCTGCATAACCCGGAAGAAAACCGTCTCGATGACCGGATCCAGGCGGCGTTCCTGCCCCTCGACCCGAAGATTTACCTGTAATCCGCTTGAACAGCAGTCACGTTCGGTCCAAGTACGCAAGGCATAGGAAAGTCCCAATACATCCAGTTGCGCCGGGCGCAATTCGTGCACCAGACGGTACAGCCCTTTCGACATCTCCTTGCCTGTTTTCTGCAGACGGTCGATCAAGGTGTTCACATCCTTGTTGCGAGGCACAACTGTTTTCAAGGTAGCCAGGTCAAGCGAGATGGCTGTAAGCATCTGTGCCGTTTCATCATGCAGTTCGCGGGCAACCCGCGCCCGCTCATCTTCCTGCGCCTGGACAGTGTGACGCAGCAGGTCGCGACGGAGGGCGTCCTGCTGCTCGACTGCCTCCAAGCGAGCCTGTTGCATCGCCAGGAATTGGGTTCTGCGTTCCTGCTCCACCACCTGCGTACCACGCACAAGGCCAACCGTGATCAGTGCTGCCATCACCGCCCGTACCGCCTGGATGGGAAAACCGGCAAATGCAAGAAAAGCATCCTTGTTCAAGACAGAAGCAGGGAACATATCCAAGGGAGGAACAATGAACTGAGCAATGGCATAAACCGCAAATGAATAAGCTCCCAACAAGAGACTGTTGGCCAGGGCGTGTCTTCCTTCTCGCGAGGCCGAGCGACCCTGTGCGCGCAGGGCTAATGATGATAAAAGAGCGGCCGGGAATGCCAGCAGGTAGCGCGTCATACAGTCAATGAGGGAATGCCAAGGAAGAGGGGAATCGCGATACGACACGCAGGCGCTGGCAAGAATCCCAATCGCATAAATTCCAAACAGGCAAAACCACAGGGCGTGTTTGCGCGAAAGCCGAGGTGAAACCTGTAGAAGCGTCAGGATCGCATAGATCATTAAGGGAATGAAGGAAACAGTGAAAATTCCTATTTGCAGCCACGGAAGGAAATCAGGCATTGGTTGACCTAGAGCCTCGGCTTGAATCAAGTATGACTCCAACCATTCATGTGAACCGTGAATCAACCCGAAAGCCGCCAGCGGACGCAACAGGCGCGCCTCTGCCAGGCCAGGGGAACGGCCCGATTCAAGCAACATGGCAATCCCCATTCCAACGAATGCCAAGCCATAGAAGAAGTAAACAAAGAAGAGAAGTTGGTCCATGACGATGTTGCCTTGCAATAGTGTACTGGATTACTCGATAGCTTACCTGTTGGGGTTATCACTATCTATACATGACAGTTGTAATTGGGTTTTGGCGAGTAAGTAACCTAACAGAATTGTGATATTCATCCTGTGCTATTATACACAATCTTTAACTTGTTTTTAATCGAAATTGGGTGTAAAATCCCAATTATTGTGTAATCTGTCCCAATGACCCGCATTACACTTGTTACGGAGGTGCCCGTTACAAATATTGGTTCATGTTTAACTTACTCACTAAACCCTATAAGGAGAATGAAGATATGTCTATGAAAAAAGTTTTGTTGCTTGTTGGCATCTTGATCGCTGCTGCGTTCGTTCTGACAGCCTGCGCCGGTGAGCCCGGACCTGCGGGGCCGCAAGGTGAGCCCGGTCCGGCAGGTCCGCAAGGTGAGCCCGGCCCGGCTCTGACTACTGCGGACTTGAGCTGCACCGAGTGCCACAACGACACCAACCTCATCAGCGGCAAGATGGCCGCGTGGGAAGCCTCCCTGCACGGATCCGGTGAGGCCTTCCTAGAAGAATATAACCGCGCCGATTGCGCTGGCTGCCACTCCGGTGGTGCCTTCAGCGCCATGGTCGCGGCAGGATTGGCCCCAAATGCAATCGAGGCCGGTGATACGGATCCCACCCGCCAGGATTGCCGCACATGCCACCAGATCCATACCACCTACACCGCCGCCGACTGGGCACTGGAAACAACCGCCCCAGTGGCGATGTTCGCCAGTGGCAGCACCTTTGATAAAGGTAGTGGAAACTTGTGTGCCAACTGCCACCAGGCGCGTCGTTACATTGCTGCAGCCACCGATGGCTTGGTGGATGTCAACAGCCGCTTTGGCCCCCACCATGGCCCGCAGAGTGACATGCTGCTCGGTCTCGGTGGCGCCGGTGCCGTTACCGGCAGCCCCAGTGCGCATTATTCGATGACCGAGAACTCCTGCGTGACCTGCCACCTGGGTGAAGGCGGGAACCACACCTTTGAACCCACTGTTACTGCCTGCACAGCCTGCCACGTGGATGCTGAAGATTTCGACATCAATGGCTTCCAGACCGAGGTTGAGGGGCTGCTTGCCCAGTTGGAAGAAGCCCTGAAAACTGCCGGTCTGCTCGATGCAGAAGGTGAAATTGTTGCAGGGAAATTCCCTGAAGCGCAAGCCCAAGCCTTGTGGAATTACATCTTCATCAAATTTGAAGATAAAAGCCTGGGTGTCCATAATTCGGCTTACACAGAGGCTCTGCTAGATGCCAGCTTGGCTGTCTTCGGCGAATAACCTGGACATCACAGCAATCTAGGAATATGGAAGGGACTGAGTATTCATGCTCAGTCCCTCTTTATTAACATTCCGAGAATTAATCCGGGCTGGAATTGTCGTGTGGGAGATTTATAAGGAATTTCAGCGCTGTGAAAATATTTTCTGTGATAGACTTATATCAGATAGGGTTTCACAGAGTATCATATTCGCCTGATTGAACTATTGTCTATTTTTATGGAGGCGACCATGCCTGAAAAGGGTCGTTTGAAGAAATTCTTCTTCCCACCGCCCGGCTCTCCCCGCCGGATGTTCATCCTGCCTTATGCCATTATGGGCATCTTGATCATCATTGTCGCGACGGCGGGCGTTTATGGATGGGAATACACCAATTCGCCCAAGTTCTGCGGTTATACCTGCCACACCATGCCGCCGCAAAACGCCACCTATATTGTTTCGCCTCATGCCAACGTGTATTGCACGGAATGTCACATTGGGCGCGCTTTTGTTGGCCAGCAGATCGCCCGCAAAACGGAAGATATCCGTGAACTCTATTCCATGGTTTTCAAAACCTATGAGTTCCCACTCGTGGCATCGCGATCACGTCCAGCCCGCGAAACCTGCGAGAAATGCCACCAGCCGGAGGCCTTCTCGGACGACAGCCTGCGTGTGATCACCCATTTCGCCAGTGACATCCAGAATACCCCCTATGATATTTACCTTATTTTGAAGACAGGTGGAGGTGCAAAGGAGCAAGGCCTCGGCCGCGGTATCCATTGGCATATTGTCAACCCGGTTTATTACTACGCTACAGATGATGGAAATCAGGAAATCCCCTATGTTCGCGTGATCAATGGCGATGGTTCTTACACGGAATACATTGATATCGAAACCGACTTCAACCCTGCCAGCCTGGATGAAAGTCAACTCAAGGAAATGGATTGCATCACCTGCCACAACCGCGTCACCCATGATTTCCAGCCGCCGGAGGTATCGATCGATACTGCCATGGCACGCGGCTTGATCGACCCAACGATACCGGAAATCCACAAACGTGCGCTCCTGGTGTTATCTACTCCTTATGAGACTCGCGACCAGGCCATGGCAGCCATTGACACGCTGGAAGCGTTCTACTTGAACACCGACTACTACAATGATTGGGATGCCCAGATCGGCCCTGCCATGCAAGTCATCCGCGACATTTACGACCAGACGGTATTCATCGACCAGAGAGTTGACTGGAACACACATCCCAACAACCTGGGTCATATTTACTCGCCGGGCTGTTTTCGCTGCCATGATGGTAAACACCTGGATTCCCAGCAACAAGCCATCCGCTTGGAATGCAACTTGTGTCACTCGATCCCGGTAGTGGCTAATTCTCAGGATTTCATTGCCAACATTGAAATCAGCCGCGGTCCGGAACCCAAATCTCATCTGAACCCGAACTGGATCATCCTGCACCGGGACGCTTTCGACCCCACCTGTTCGAATTGTCATACAACAGATAACCCGGGTGGTACAACCAACACATCCTTCTGTTCCAATAGCGCCTGTCACGGCAGCGCTTTCCCCTATGCGGGATTCGATGCGCCCGCGTTGCGAATCATCCTGCAAGCCCAGTTGCCCACACCACCTCCCACACCCACGCCTGCACCGGTGGTGGGCACACCAACCTTTGATGCCAACATTGGGCCCCTGCTGGCTGCCAAGTGCACTGTATGTCATGGAACCAACGCATCTGCTGGTCTTAATTTCACAACATATTCTGCAACCATGAAGGGCAGTGAGAATGGGCCGGTTATCCTTGCAGGTGACAGTCTGGGCAGCAAGTTGGTACAGGTACAGAGTGGCACCCATTTTGCCAGGTTCTCATCTGATGAATTGGATCTGGTCAAACAATGGATTGATGCTGGTGCGCCAGAAAAATAACCCTTTCCAACCAATCAGCGCTTCTCAATAAAAAACACTGGGCTCGAGAGAGTCCAGTGTTTTTTTACATGATGATTTCGTAACTTCTCAATAAATAGGGGAAGATGGGGGTGTGTGGGGGGGGGG
>JBFYSM010000388.1:0-4411 GCA_041301605.1 Chloroflexota bacterium
TGGATGTAACCGTTTTCCCAAGCCTCTATTTGTTCGCTTGCCTGAGAGAGGTCAGTAAAGGTGGCCTCATCATAATACCTGGTTACTTCATCATCAGATAAGATTCCGAAGATTGCCTGTGCGTCTGCGGCTTGCATCCGGCGCAACATCAGTCGTTCTGTCTCCAATGGTGGAAAGGTTTGGAATATCGTTTCCAGAGGCATGCTACTCTCCACTACAACTTCTTCCACATGAAATACTGCGTATGTCCGGGCGGCATATCGTGCAGTTCGCCGAACACAACGTAACCGCGTTTCAAATAGAATGGAAGGGCATTGAAATCGCCGGTCATCAAATGAACCGAGTGACAGCCGCGCCGTAACGCTTCCTGTTCGGCCTGTTCGAGCAGCCGGCTGCCCAGGCCGGTTTTGCGGAAAGACTGGTCAGTCCATAGCCGCCCTACGTAGAGATAGCCCCAGTAGGTGCTGCCGGTCAGCCCGGCAATGATGGTGTTATCTGCATCGCGGACAAACAGCGCCAGCGGCACCCAATCGACAACCGCGCCTTGCAAGGCATCGTAAGCATCCAAGCCCTGCTTCACGAGTTCGATATCCGCAGGATCAGGTGAGTCGGTCAGTGTAATTGTGTAATCGGACATACAGATCATTCCTCTGCAATCCATAAGGTTTTCTCTTATTTGGCTTCAACGCCGGTTGAACCAGATTTCTGCGCCCCCATTGAACCTTCCGACCACCGCATCCAGATCACCATCGCCGTCCAGGTCGCCGAGGGATGCCTTACCACTCATGTCTGTACCCTCGCCGAGGCGCAGGCTGCTATCCACGAATGCCCCGCCGTCATTGAGCCAGATTTCATTGGGGCGATCCATGTTGGCAACGAAAACATCCAGGTCGCCATCGAGATCCAGGTCACCCACGGCCAGCTCGGCTCCCGTGGTTTCATTCAACTGTTGACCGCTATCCGTAAAATAACCTCTGCCATCGTTCCAGAACAGCAGGCTGGGATAACTGCCTGTTTGGCGTTGACCGTTCGCCACCAGGGCATCCAGGTCGCTGTCATTGTCGAAATCAGCCAGTATCACGCCACCGACTGTGGAATGCTCATCGGCCATCTGCCAACCTTCGGAGAACTGGCCTGTCCCGTCATTGAGTTGGACGGTGTACCCGGTCCCCCAGCGCTTGCCGAAATAATCGACATCCCCATCCCCATCCAGGTCTCCCCAGGCGATGGTTTCATCATCCAGTGCCAGGCCACTGTCGCTGAAGTTGGCCTGTCCATCGTTAATGTAAACTTTATCGGGCAGGCCATCGGGGGAATAGTACAGGATGTGCACATCGATGTACGAATCCCCGTTCAGATCGAGCAGGTTGACTTCGGCGGCGCTGATGCTCCGGTCGCCAAGATCCTGGCCGCTGTCCAGCATGTTCCCGCTCCCATCGTTGAGATAGATCTTGCTAGGCGTGACGAACTGGTGGCACACGATGACGGCATCCAGGTCGCCATCGCCATCGAAATCGGCCAATGCTGCGCCATGTCCGTACTGGGTCAGTTGCTGGCCTGTATCGATGAAGTTACCGCTGCCATCATTCAACCAGACTGCGGAGTTGTTGCGCTGCGGGTTGGCGAAAACGGCATCCAAATCCCCATCCCCATCCAGATCACCGAGGGCAGCCTGGAAGGTTTCCCGGAAGCCGAACTCCTGGTTGCCTTTCTCCATCCGGAAGGGCAGCACAGGGGTTGCACTGGGCTGAGGGGTGGAAGTCTCCGTTGGGATCGGGGTTTCGGAAAGCTTTGGTGGTGTTGCCGAAGCCGGAACCGAGGTGGTTGATTCCACCGGTGCGCAACTTACGAGGAATAGGATCACAATGAGCATTGAAAGTGACTTCGTTGTTTTCATGATGTTATCCTGTCTTATCGCAGTTTTCTTTGGAACGTGTTATTTCAACATAGGTGCCAGGTGGATAAGTGCATCACGCCCTTCCCGCTCGAAACCATAGAAAGCATTGTCGCGCCCCCAGAGAATGGCGCCGAGGGCATATTCGGCATGAGCTACAAGGAGCTGATGATTTTCGATGGCTGTCAACGAACGCCCATATCCATCAAGGAAAGCCTCTAGCAGGTCGGGGCGGCGGTACCATGACCACTGTGGATCCCGGCTGAAATCCGCTACACGCATATCCCAATGGGCGAACTCGAAGTCGATCACTCCCGCCCAGTTGCCGTCTTCGCCGACAAGCCAATTGGCTGTGCAATAATCCCTGTGACAGGGGATCGGGGGTTCACCCTCGAACGCCGGTATCAATTCATAAGCAGCGCGGATCGTTGCCAACTCATCATTATTGACGTACCCGCCGCGAATGGCTTGCTCGATCTGGCTCCTAAATCGCTTCGAAACATAATCCTTGGCATCCCGGATACATTCCTCGGCAAATGTCCCATCGCGCAGGCATGTCCCGAAGCTATCGCCTGTTCCCAAATTATGGAGGGCTACGAGAGCCGCGCCGGCCGCTCTCCAGATCGAGTGCTCCTGGGAAACGGGAAGCTGCATATCCTCAACGATTTGTCCGGGAAGCTCGTTGATGATCAGTGCCAACGGTTCTTCATCTCGAACAGCAATCAGCTTTGGGGCAAAATTGCCAAATGCAGGCGCCCAGCGTTCATAGGCGTAAACTTCATTATTCCAGTGAGAGGTTGTTTGGTGAACCTTGAGATAACAGAATCCGGCCGGGGTGTGGAGTCGGCAGGTGGAAGATTCGTGTCCGCCGTGCTCCTTGCTCTGGTCAGACATCACTTCAACCGGGCCTACGACGGAGGCAGCCCAGGCTAGTGCTTTATCCATTGTTGGGTTGCTTTTCATTTCCATACGGTAGTTATTGCACCGCCTATTCTTGAATACCAGCCGAGATCCAGGAGGGCCAGAGATCTCCAACGTTATTGTTGGTCAACTGGAGTGCGGATGCGTCACCAATTCCCAGGATAACTGCATCAACGTTGATCACATAGATCTCGAAATCTCCATCATTGCTGGATTGATAGGCGATCCAGGCCCCATCCAGCGACCAGGCTGGGTTCTCCGCATTCCCCGCAGGGGTCAAGCGTTGCTCGTTGCTGCCGTCTGCATCCATGATGTAAATGGCCTTATCTTCCATAACGGTGAAAGCGATCCGGCGGCCATCCGGTGACCAATCCGGGAAATAATCCAACCTTCCATTTTGGGTCAGGCGGCGCTGGTTGCCCCCATCCGCATCTGCCAGGTAAAGCTCGACATTCCCATCCCGGTTGGAGGCAAAGACGATCTGTGATCCATCCGGCGACCAATCCGCCCAGAAGCCATCTTCGATCAGCAATTGCAAATCGCTCCCATCTGCGTTCACCACATAGATATCACCTTGCAGGTTGAACTCCGTATCGAAACTGATTTTCGCGCCGTTCGGGTGCCAATCCGGGTGCAGGGTGGAAAACTCGGTCTCGATCAATTTGCGCTCGCCGCTGCCATCAGCGTTGATGACGTAGAGTTGGTAAAAGCAGGTGTGGGAACAATTGCCCGGGTTGGGATCATCCCGATCGGAGATAAATGCAACCTGCGAACCATCCGGCGACCAAACCGGCGAATAATCATCATATTCGTTGAACGTCAAACGGCGCTGATCGCTTCCATCAGCAATCATAGTATAGATTTCAATATTGCCATCGCGATGGGAATAGAAAGCGATCAACCCTTCCTTGTTTCTGCTTGATGGTGTTTGTGAAGGGGTATGAGTTGATGATGGAGCAGGTGTATCCGTCGGCAGCACAGTTCCGGTTGGTATGACTGCTGAAACAGTTGGTTCCACAGGCTGGCACGCAGCGCACATGGAAATGGCGATTGCCAAAACAAAAAGATGTTTTTTCATCATGCACTTCCCTTATTGCAGATTCGACAACATTACCGCCAGCCACTGCTTCAAGCGATCACTGGCAGGCATCTTTTGCATCCAGTCGGCATCCTGGTAGAAGCCTTCATGCCGGAAAGTGACCAACTCATCCATGCTGGCCGGGCGGCGGCTGGTCGTATCCTGAGCGAAGAGATGGACCGGATAGTTGTAAGTATCCGGCAGTTCGAGCAAGTCAGCCTGCTGCATGGAACGCAACACTATGCCGGAAAGAACGGCCTGATGCAGGAAGATGATATATCGCTGATCCTTTTCATAGAAAGCCTTGAAAACAGGAGATTGGTATAGGTTGAGAAAAGTATCATACCAATCCCGGAACAGGCGGCGTTCCGGACGGGCAACCAGGATACCGGCATTGAAATATGGGCGCATCCGGATATCTTCCACAACCGGCCGCATCGGAAAGACGCGTTCCTGTGGGACCCGGCAGGAGCGGTCAACCTGCGTCCAGAACGGATCGAGCGGCTGGTCGACGCGCG
>JBFYSM010000403.1:0-5538 GCA_041301605.1 Chloroflexota bacterium
CGCACTGCTTCAATACCTTGAAGAATGAATACCCCCAGATGGGCGGCGACTACCAGGTGCTGCATTACAGCGAGTTATTGAATGAATTGAATCTTGCCCTCTCCCCTAACCCCTCTCCCAAGGTTGGGAGAGGGGAAGGGGTGAGGGTTACCTTCCACGACTCCTGCTACCTGGGCCGCTACAACGATATCTACGCTGCCCCGCGTCAATTATTGAGTAAGGCTGGCCTGAAACCGGTCGAGATGGCGCGTCACGGCGAGGACTCCTTCTGCTGCGGCGGCGGGGGCGGCGGCATGTGGCTGGAGACGGATGCCAGCACGCGCATCAACCATCGCCGGCTGAAGGATGCCCTGGATGTCAAGGCGGATGTGGTCGCGACGGCCTGTCCCTACTGCCTGTTGATGTTCGATGACGCCATCCGCTCGAAGGGCATCGGCGAGCAGGTGCAAGTGATGGATATTGCGGAAATATTGGTAAAACAATTGGATGGTTAGTGTCATTGCGAGGAGCCGCGAAGCGGCGACGACACTTGCACCGCACTCCCGAAAGAACATCGGGACGATGTGCGATCGGTGCAGTGCAGGTGAGCAATCTCCATATGAACGAGGAGATTGCTTCGCCCCTCGCTACGCTCGGGGCTCGCAATGACACCTCGCACAGAGGTGCCTTATGAGTACACCATGGGTATTGAACACGCACGGCGACCCACTGGGAACGCTGAACCAATTCATCCGGACGATCTGGGAGAAGGCCCGGCTGGATGGATTGGTCGTGGCCGCTGGCGATCAAAAGGAAGCCTACCTGCTGGAAGATCCCAGCCAGGTGCAGGAGATCAATCCCTTCCGCCCGGTCATGACGGCCAACCTGGCGCGCCTGCTGCCAGAGACGGTTAGAGCAAAGCCGGATGCCCGCCTGGGTGTGCTCCTGCGTCCATGTGAGATGCGCGCCCTGACCGAGGTGGCCGAGCGCGGTGCCCTGCGGATCGACCGCCTGTTGACGATTTGCGTGGATTGCCTGGGCACCTTCCCGGAGGATGAGTTCGAGTGGCGTTCGGCGCGTAAAGGATCCGAGGGCGGGTTGACCAGCGAGGCTTTGCAGTTTGCCCATCAGGGAGGCATCAGTGCCTACCGCTATCGCGCTGCCTGCCAGATGTGCGTCTCGCCCGGCGCAACAGAGGCTGATATCAATATTGGCGTGCTCGGCCTGCCAGTCCGCCATACTATCCTGGTCAGCGTCCGGGATGGGAAACTGGACTGGCAGGAACTCACCGATAGCCAGGCGGACTCCGGCTTGGTTGATAGGCATGATGCCATGCTGGCCAGGTTAAGCGAGCGTCACATCCGCACCCGTGAGCGGGTTGTCGAAGGCCTGGCTGAAGTATTACCTCCGGATGTGAATGCCCTGATCGACCAGTTTGCCGCATGCGGCACCTGCCAGAGTTGTATGGGCGTTTGTCCAATCTGCGCTGCCGATGCCCCCCGGATCGGCAAGGATGGGCGCCTGGAGCGCGAGAGCGTGGTCAACTGGCTGGTATCCTGTGCCGGGTGCGGCATGTGCGAACAGACCTGCCCCAACCACCTACCGTTGAGCATCATCTTCACCCACATCAAGGAGCAGATCGAAAAAGAACTTGCAATGTAGAGAGAAGAGATCTATTCTGGTATTCGGAAACTCACAAAGGATATCTTACACATCCCAGGGGGCAAGACCAGCATCCTTTCGGTCATCAAGAGAAGCAAGGATGGCATTCCCCGCATCAGGCAGCAAACCTGCTGCAGCCGCCAGCAGGCCGATATTCCCGGCCAGCATCATATCGCCGAAGGGAACAGCAAAGTAGGGCCGCAGGCTGGTTGATGGGTACTGGAAGATGGAGCGGCGCGGTCCGGTAACGATAATATCCAATTTACCAGACCCAAATGCAAACGGCGTATCATCGTAGATAAGCGCTCCATGGCCATGATCATCGAAAATATGTGAATTCTTCAAGGAGCCATCTGCCAGGGCTTTCAGGAGGGTTTCCAGCTTGGGCAGATCGATCAATCCCGTATGGTGCTCGAACAACCCTTCGATGCCACCCGGCCCCAGCCGGAAAGCCAGGGTGTGGAAGTTGCCCACGTTGACGATCAGTTTCCGCTCAAGCCCTGCCACAACCGGATCGAAAGTTGCGCCCAACACAGCGGCAGGCGCAGTATCCATCACGATCAACGGCGCATCGAAACCCTGGGCTGAATCCGCCACGGCTTGCAGGCGGGTCATGATGGCTGGAATATCTTCGGCTAGATATGCAAATGCTGTGAGTAAGTTTCTTTCACGAATACGCTCATCCAGGTAGTCGAAACGGAACTGCCGGTCTGAAACTCCTTGTGGGGCCGCGCCGTGATCGAAGACAGCCACCGCCACCGCTGCCAGGTCATCCAGTGGAACGCCAAAGCTGGCAAACATTTGGGCGACGAGGGGGTAATCGAAATCCTTGAGGTCAAAACGAACGACCGAGGACGGTAGACGGACGATTTCATCATCCGATACGATCCGGACCCCCAGCCCGGCCACCCGTTCGAGATCGTCATCCAGCGTCCGGGCGGCATCCGGCGTCGAATATACGGCATACCCTGCCTTGATGTGATCCTCCACCGCCCAACTGCTCGGGCCGCCGCCCATCGTTTGGCCGGCAAGCAGGATCGGGGTCCCGGAGCGGGTGGCCTCCTGGATGCGGCGGCGCACCATCATGGTCGGCGAGGGCAGCACCAGCTTGTAGCCGTTCTCGATATCCAGGTTGGAATCGTACAGGAAAATATCCTGCGTGCCGGTCCCGATGTCAACAGTAAGGATTTTCATTGCGGAGTGATTTCAAATATCCACGCCCAGCCACAAACGGATGAGATAGCCAATACCAAAACTGAAGGCGGCCACGCTCAAGCTCAACCCCGCCATTTCGAAGAACCGTTTGCGGAAGTCCTCATCCTTGGCAACTGAGATGTAGTAGTTGAACGTGCCAATGATCAACACGGCTACGGTCAGGGAGATGGCCAGGTCGATGTAATAGTTCTGGATGAGCAGGTAGGGCAGGATCAGCAGGGTAACCGTAATGATGTAGGCGATCCCGGTATAGATTGCGGAACGAACAGGATTCTTTTCAGTTTTCTCGGAGCGGGTGGAAAGGTACTCGGAGGCGGCCATGGACAGGGAAGCCGCGATGCCGGTGATCAGCCCGGAGAGGGCGATCAATTTGGTGTTCTGGAGGGCGAGCGTCAAGCCCGCCAGCGCGCCGGTCAGTTCGACCAGGGCATCGTTCAACCCCAGGACGACCGAACCGGCATAGCGCAGGCGTTCCTCATCCAGCATACCGATCAGCTTTTCTTCGTGGGCATCCTCATCGTGGATGAACTTCTCGATATCAGGAATGATACCCGCCAATTGGCCGTAATTCTGCTGGGCCGATTCCTCGCCGCGCTCCATCAGCTTGATGCCGAAGGTGAAGCCAAAGATGCGGCTGATGAGGTAGAACTTCCAGACTTTCCACCAGGTGGGGCGGACTTCCTCGCCTGTGTATTTCTTCCAGCCGTGATAATGGCGGAGTTCATCCTCGGCGATCTGGTCGATGATCTGGGCGTTCTCCACTTCCCGGACCTTGCGCGCCAGGCGCTTGTAGATATGGTACTCGGTGATCTCATTGCGCTGGAATGCCAGGATTTGGCGTTTGACAGACTCGTTCAATTCTTGGGTCATGTTTACATCCTTCTTCGTTTATTCTCGCGGCGATGGATGGCGATGGCTGCGATCAAGGGCAGGAACACCACGATGCAGCACAAGCCGGAGACCATCATCAGTTCGTTGAGGCCGATCGGGAACACGGGCCAATTATAAGCAATATCACCCCATATTTATCGGATAAACAAAGAAGGTTTCGGAGTGCGTCGCACCACGCCTTTGGGAACATCTCATATAACGGGCTTATTCTACGCTTGGAATGGTTCCGCACAACAGGGTGCGACGCACTGTTTTCATGGATGCAAGAATCAACGCACACTTTATTGGGGATAGGTCTTCTCCAAATTTGATGGTAATATCGTGGAAAATCTTTCCAGGAGTGAAAACATGAAATCATCTATGCGGATTGGGTTGGTCGTTCTTGCACTGGCCTTTGTGACCCTGGCCTGCGGCACCCTGCCCAGCCCCACGCCCACCCAGGATATGACCGATTCTGTGGCAACCCAGGTGGCGGCCACCCTCACCGCCGTGGCCGGGGAGAGTTCCGTTCCACCATCCGATTCAACGACTGCTTCACCCCCGGAACCGGGAGAAACCGTCGTGGCGACATTGCCTCCCCCGCCGGCGGTGCTGCGCGTGGCTTATATCAAGAATAAGAATGTCTGGTTGTGGACGGAAGGATTGGGCAGCGTGCAACTGACTGCCTCTGCCAACGTGCAGGACCTGGTCATTTCAGATGACGGCCAGGTGGTGGCCTTCGTACGCGAGCCATCCTTTTTCAACCCGGAAATCTGGGCCATCAACACGGATGGCAGTGGCGAACGGATGCTGGCCAGTTCGGCCGACCTGCGGGCCACCTACACCGGCAATCCCGGCGACGCGCCCGGCGGGATCGGTATCTACCAAATGGTCTGGCGGCCTGGCAGCCATATCCTGTATTACAGCACCCGGCCGCTCCACGAAGGGCCGGGGTACATGGGATATTACGATCTGCATTCCGTCCATGCCGAATCACTGGCAAAAGTGACCCTCTTCAACCCCGGAGATGGCGGGGCAGCCTACTTCTCCCCCGATGGACTCCAGATCGCCCTTTCCCAGCCGACCAGCATCAGCCTGGTCAACGCCGATGGCAGCAACCTGCGCCGGGATGTGCTCACGTATGGGAATGTCATCACCTACAGCGAATATCTCTACCATCCCAGCCCGGTCTGGGCACCCGATTCCAGCGGGCTGCGGGTCGTCGTCCCGCCGGCTGACCCGCTGGCATCCCCGCTTCCACCCTCAACGCTCTGGTACATCCCCACCAATGGATCTCCGGCTGTTTTCAGCGGCAACCTCTTGGCCATCCCCTTTGCCTGGCCGGATACCGCCATCGCACCAGACCTGAGCCGTGTAGGCTATGCCAAGCCCGTCGGTGACCCCACTGCCAACAACAGGGAATTGCACCTGGCGCTTCCCGATGGCAGTTCGGACACGATCTATGCGAGCGGTGAATTGGAATTCATTGGCTGGCTGCCCAACTCGACCCAATTCGTTTTCGAAGTACGCAGTGGTGGTTCCATGGTTGGAACGCACGTGGGAACGGTCGGCGGCGGGTATACCACCCTGTCCACCGACCCGACCCTGATGACCGATATCACCTGGCCGGATGAGACCCACTTCCTCTATCGCTGGCGCAGCGGTTCCAATTGGGAACTGCGCTACAACCTGCTGGGCGGCGCCGGGAGTACGCTGATCGATTCCGGCGAGATCTGGACATATGATTTTTCGAAGTAAAACTTGTAACTTCTCAATAAATAGGGGAAGATGGGGGGTGTGTGGGCGGCGAAG
>JBFYSM010000410.1:0-2790 GCA_041301605.1 Chloroflexota bacterium
TTCATAAGGGCGTGTTTCATTTGAGTTGGGAACCGCTGGTTGAGTAGGGCGGTGCCTTTCCGCCCGTATCGCCTGTCCTGGCCAGACAGGCCAGGGAAACCAGCGATTTCGGGTCTCGATACGCCAGAAAAGCACTGGCTACTCGACCCTCGATGTTTGTATCAACTGAAATGAACCCCCCCCAATTCAAAAAGCTCGCAAATTACACTCCTCACTCATCGATCGCAGCAGCCTGCTTGAAATCTTCCAGGGTAGGGTTGAAGATCTGCCCGAACCCGGCCACGTAGCGGGCCTCTTCCGGCCGGACCTGGAAGATGGAGAAATCCCTCAGGAAGAAGTTGGCGCTGGATTCGGGAAAGCGGGTCAGGTATAGTTCTTTGATGGCCTCGTACCCCGCCGCCTGGGGGGGAATTTCGGCGGCATGGCCGGTGATGGAAACCCGCCCCAGCAGCTGCGGGTTCTGTTCGCCCCGATCGCATTCGGCGATCATCAGGCCAACCCGCGGATCCTTGAGGATATCCTGGGTGTGGTTTGCCAGGCGGCTGATATGGGTGTAGAAGGCTGAGAAATCGGGCGCAGGAACGAATAGGATCATCGATACGTAAGGGAAGCCGGCGCGTACTGTGCCGAGAGCGGCGATCTGCTGGCCGCGGATGAGTTGGGCAAGGATATGGTGGAAATCGAGGTTCATATTTCTAAAGTAGTTTCCTGATATGGATCATATGATCGTGCTCGTGCCAGGCGGCCCGGCGCAGGAGCTTGCGCGGGCTCCAGAACTCCCCATCCACCCCCAACACCTGTTTGGAGCCTTCCAGGGTCGGCAGGATCCTGGTCAGGTGCATGCGTACTTTGACCAGCCGCTCCATCGGGTCACGCGGGACATTCTCGCGCGGGAAGGCCAGCCCGAGCCGGTCCAGGTACCACCATTCCGCCCCGCCGACGTGGCCCAGGATGCCGTTGATGCTCCAGCGTTCGTTGGGCCGCTGCTCGTCGCGCTGTTCGTTCGTCAACCCGGCCACGATGGCTAATAAGTCAGCGCGCGTCCAGGAGAGCAATTTCATACCGCGCTCGATATCGATTGCTGTCAGCGGTCGCCAATCGTACAGGAAGAACGGCTCGACTGCGTAACCGTCTTTTTCGACCCGTTCGAAGGATTCGTCGATCCCGTAATCATTCCAGGTATCTTCGATGGACAGTTCGATCTTGTCCTCCGGCAGCCAGGACGGCTCGTGGGCGTTGATCCAGGCCGAGTAATCCGGGATGGTCTCCGCCAATGCCAGCAGGGCCGAATCGGCATCCCTGCCGTATGCGTAGCAGCCGGGATGTTCCACCGCCCAGGCGATGGTGCGGTAGCCTTCGTTGTTATTTTCGATCCCAACCCGATAGATCAAAGAACACCTCCTGGATCTTTACTGGTGAGTTTCATAATCAATTGAAACCAATCGCGAGGGTCAAGTAGCCGATGTTTTTCCGGCGTACACTTGCACCGCACTGCGTTCGGTGCAGTGCAGGTGTCGAGACCCGGGATCGCCGGTTTCCCTGGCCTGTCTGGCCAGGACAGGCGATACGGGCAAAAGAGCACTGCCCTACTCAACCAGCGACTGTTATCTGAAACACACCCGAATCATTTTGGCTTTACAACAACCTTATGCTCGCTCCTATCCGTTCCTTGCCGGTAAACCAACAGTTGCTCTTCCGACTTTATTTCATAGGTTCCATCGCTGACTTCCACGCGGTAGCCTTGCGGGTATTGATTTGCGGGGATATAGATCTCGGTCGCCGCAATGATAGCAGGATTGTGCCGAAATGTGAACTCGAATCGCCGCCTGCGGATATCGAAGGCCATGTGCAGCGGCTCCCCGGCAGTGGCGCGCGGGTACGGGCGCAGCGCCGCTTCCAGGGCGCGCCCGCCAGAGTGGATCTCCTCCGGTTCATCCTGCTGGTCGCGGCTGAAGAGGGAAAAATCTTCATCGTTCCACATATCGCCGCGTTCGTTGGTGTTGTCGGCGGTGTAATTCCATAATGTGCAATGAAGCAGGTTGGCTTCGATGGCCTGGAAGGTACGGTCGAGGGCCTGAACCTGCTGGCGGAAATCCCCGCTGTGGAAGGCCCGTTTCCCATCCATATCGAACGGGATGCCGAACTCGCCGATCAGGGTTGGCGCCCCGCCCAAGTCCTGGTGAGCATATTGTTTGAATGTTGCCATCTGGGCAGTGAACGATTTTTTGATCCGTCTGGCCCCGAAGACGGGCTTGAGGGTCAGTAAATTCACTGCGATGAAGGGGCTGTAGCGTTTCTGGGCAACCACCAACCCATCATACCAGTGCGGGGCATAGACCACGTTCCCAGGCCCATCCCAGCGTGGGGGGGCTTTGGATGATTCCGTTTCGAGGAAGATCATCGCCTCGGGGTGGATCTCGCGCATGGCAGTCGCGTAGCGTTTCGCGAATGGAAGGAAGTAATCCTGCAGGAAATCCACCGGGCGGCCATCCACCTGGGCGAAGTGGTCCGCTTGCAGCAGGCGTGGATTTCCGTCTGTATCTACATCCCAGACGCCGTTCTGCCGCCAGATGCACTCGTGGCCTTCCAGCCAGGCGCGCCTGCCATCCGGGTTCACCCTGTGCGTACCGGTCTGTTTGATGCTGACCGTCTTGAGTTCCCAGAATGGCACATCCTGCGAAAAGCCATCCCCCAACAGCATGCCCTGGAACGGGGTGGGGAGCAACCCGAAGCTGAGGCCGGCCTTGTTCAGATCCGCGTGACCGATGTAGCCCGCCAGCGGCTCGTTCA
>JBFYSM010000442.1:0-2980 GCA_041301605.1 Chloroflexota bacterium
TACCGGAAGTCTTCCCCCCCTACCTCGAAAGCAGTATCCTCCAACGCGCCCGCCAGCGCGGGCTGGTCGAAGTGCAAGTGCACAACATCCGCGATTGGGCGCTGGATAAGCATCATGTCACGGATGATGAACCTTATGGCGGCGGTGGCGGCATGGTCATGAAGGTCGAGCCGGTTTTTTCCGCAGTCGAAAGCATTCTGGGAACACCCCCATCCTGCCCGGTCATCCTGCTCACGCCCCAAGGCCGCCCCTTCAACCAGAAGATCGCCGGGGAACTCTCGGCGCATCCCCACCTGGCCCTGATCTGCGGGCGCTATGAAGGTGTGGATGAGCGCATCCGCGAGCACCTGGCCACGGAAGAAATCTCGATTGGGGATTATGTCCTGACCGGCGGCGAACTTCCGGCCCTGATCCTGATCGACGCCCTGACCCGCCTCCTGCCCGATGTGCTCGGCGACCCGGACGGGGCCCAGGATGACTCCCACGCTTCGGGCCTGCTCGAATACCCGCACTACACCCGTCCGCCCGAATTCCGCGGCTGGAAGGTGCCCGAGATCCTGCTCTCCGGTGACCATGCCAGAATCGCCCGCTGGCGGCGGGAACAATCGTTGATCCGAACACTTCAAAAAAGGCCCGACATGTTGGCTCAGGTTCAATTAAGTAATAAGGATGAACTCTTTCTTACAAAAATCCGCGAAGCAAAAGGAGATGAGCAATGAAATTCAATTACGGCAAGATATTCTTACTTGGTTTTGGGTTCTTTGGGGTGAGTGTGATCTGGGGTGTCTATAATGCCTTTGTGCCGCTCTTCCTGGCGAATAAATTCAACCTCGAACCGGCCCTGATTGGCTTCTTCATGACGCTGGATAACATTGCCGCCCTGTTCATCCAGCCACCGGTTGGCGCCTGGTCGGATAAATTGCGCACACCGATCGGCCGCCGCATGCCCTTCATTCTGATCGGCGCGCCCATTGGAGCACTGGCTTTCGGGTTCATTCCCCTGGCAGCCGTTCTGCCGTTGTTCGTTGCCTGTACCAGCACCCTGCTGCTGAGCATGGCCTTCTGGCGCACGCCCGTGGTTGCCTTGATGCCCGACATCACGCCTTCTAACAAGCGCTCTCAAGCCAATGGCATCATCAACTTCATGGGCGGTGTTGGGGCAATCATGTCCTTCCTCGTGGGCGCAAAACTATATGACATGAATCCTGCCTTCCCCTTCTGGATGGGCTCAGGGTTGGTCATCCTGGCTGCCGTGCTGGTTTTCATCTTTGTCAAGGAGCCAAAAGAATACGAAACGAGCGAGAAAAAGCCCAACATGTGGCTCAGCCTGAAAGATGTTTTCACCGATCCGGATAAGAGTGCCCTGCGGTTGTTCCTGGCCATCTTTGCCTGGTTCGTGGGCTACAATGCCATCGAAGCGTTCTTCACCTTGTACGCGGTCAATCACCTGGGTATGCCCGAGTCGGATGGGGCGCGCCTGCTCGGCCATCTCTCCCTCTTGTTCGTCATCTTTGCATTGGTATCCGGTTTCATCGGTGCGAAGATCGGACGCCGTCGCACCATTATGGTTGGCATCACGCTTCTAGGTCTGCTGATCCTGGGAATATTCATCGTGCCATCCAGCACACTGACCATCCAACTGACCAAGCTGCCAGTATTGGGCGCAGTTCCGGTGATCAGCCTGTTCCTGATGGGCGCGGGCATCGCCTGGGCGTTGATCAACATCAATTCCCTGCCGATGGTGGTGGACCTAGTAGAGGATGCGCGCATAGGAACTTACACCGGCCTGTACTACCTGTTCTCGACCCTGGCCGCCATTGCCGGGCCAAATATCAATGGCTGGATCGTGCAACTGACCGGCAAGAACTACAACAACATCATGGTTGTGGCACCGATCTTCATGGCGATTGCATTCATCCTGATGGCCGGTGTCCGCCGCGGCGAGGCCAAGAAATAAGGGTAACTTCTCAATAAACAGGGGAAGATGGGGGGGCGGCTTCGCCGCCCACATACACCCCACCCCCCAAGTCATTGAGATGATACAAATAAGGCTATATCTAGCGAAGGCAAATGAAACCCAAGAATTTAAACAGGATGGTCATCACTGCTGTTCTTGTGATGACCATCTTGATGCCTGCTTGTCTCCCAACCGCCGCGCCGGATTGTACGGATGCGGATGTGTTCTGTGTGGGTTTGGTCACAGACGGCGGGAATATCCGCGACCGGGGTTATAACCAATATACATGGGAAGGCATCTTGCAAGCCAGAACCGGGCGGATCGCTGATTGGGTGGAGTATATAGAAACAACCGATATCCGGGATTATGCCAAGAACATTGCTGAGTTTGCCGGGGCCGGTTACGATGTGATCGTTACTGTCGGGAGCGGCATGGGTGAAGTGACCGCCGTGGCAGCCAATACCTATCCGTATATCTTCTTCATAGGCGTGGATCAAGTCCAGGAATGGGCCTCCGATGAAGATCCGAACAACGATATCCCCAATCTGATCGGGATCACCTTTCCGGAAGACCAGGCCGGGTTCCTGATGGGTGCCCTGGCTGCCATGATGTCCACAACCGGCCAGGTGGGCGCGGTGTGCAGCACAAGTTTCCATCCATCCATCCTGAGATACTGTGAAGGCTTTCGCCAAGGTGTCGCATATGTCGATCCCGGCTTCATCGTTGAAGTTGCATATCATGATGATGTGAGGATCGGCGATTCCTTCAGTGACCCTGTTTGGGGCGCCGAGACAGCCGGTGCCATGGTCGACCGAGGCATAGATATTGTTTTCGGCGTAGGGGGTGAAACCGGCAGCAGCGCCATCGTGGCTGCCGTGCAGAGGGGTGCTTATGGATTGGGCGCAGATTTCGATCAGTACACCCTGCTGGTTCAAGCCTCGCCGCGCATTTTATCGAGCGGAATCAAACTCATCCCCACGGCAATCGTTACGCTGCTTGAAAAAGCGAAAGTACCTCGCAAGG
>JBFYSM010000447.1:0-2552 GCA_041301605.1 Chloroflexota bacterium
CAGCCGGGACGCGCCGCCACCTTTTCGGGCGTTTCGCCATAGATGGAATCGCCCAGGATGATGATGGCCGGATCGCTGACGATCAATTGCTCCAGGCTGATCTCGGCCCACTGGCCTTGCAATTCTGAACCGATGTTGATCCCGCCAGCGCGGGCGATCAACAGGTCAACAAACGTGCCGGGGCCGGCTGTATAGGGCTTGGTCGGGTCGGTGGCATCCAGTTCGTAATAGACGGTTGGGGCATAGCTCAAAGGCGCCACTTTTTCATCCACTGCTGCGACGCGGGCTTTGAGGGTTTCGATCAAATCGGCGGCTTCCTCCTCGCGGCCGGTCAATTGGGCGATGATCTCCAGGTTGATGTACATCTCTTCCAGGGTGAGCGGGTTGGCCAGGAAATAGACCGTCAGGCCAAGCCCTTCCAGCGAGCTGACCAGTTCGGGCGGGTTGATGCCGCCGGCGATCACCAGGTCGGGTTCGAGGGCTACAATGGCTTCCAGGTTGTATTCCCCCCACGAGCCGCCGATATCCATCGCAGACAGGGCTTCAGGTGGATAATCAGAGAACAGGTCTCGGCCAACCACCTGGCTGCCTGCGCCGATGGCGAACAGGATCTCGGTTGTGGCCGGCGTGAGCGAGACGACGCGCTGGGCCGGGCTTTCGAGCGTCACCTGGCGTTCCAGGCCGTCGGCCATCGAGATAACTGCAGAATCCGTACCTTGCGCAGCCTTTGGCCCACAGGCAGCCAGCAGGAATAGAAGTGCCAAAAACAAAAAGAACTTTCGGTTCATGTGGAAATTCTCCTAGGTTGATATGCATGGACATGGATGTTCCATAATCCGAATCAAAATCCCCTGCCGTTGAGACAGGGGAGGGGGGAGTGGCAATCCAACTGGGCCGTCCCACCTCCTTTCCACGAGAGTGTGGTAAACTGACCGGGGCGGGCGACCTGACTTCTTAGTTGGATAGTTGAGTGGTTCAGTAGTTCGGAAACTACAAAAATAGATAACTACAAAACTATATAACTAATTTCACAGTTGCGGGACAGTGCCGGACTTACACCGGCTTCGCCTTTGAGCCTTCCCATCCGGGGGCTAAGGCACCCTGGTTGTTATTCTGTTGTGGGAGTATTGTATGCCGGGATGGGTTGGGCGTCAAGATAGCATTGACAGGCTCCCCCATCCGCATTATAAGGGTCGCCATGCCTCGAAATCAGATCGTTCTGGTAATCATTTTGGCAGTGCTCCTGCCTGCCTGCAACGGTGGCGTCCAGGCTGCCGCGACCGAACAGCCATCGATTCCAACGCCAACCCAAACTGCAACGGAAATCGTCACACCTGTGAATCCTTCCGTCCCCACCGGTACGCCCACTCCCTGGCCTGCCTGGTACACCCATCTCGATCCATCTTACAATACCCTGAAATATCAATATGCACAGGTGACGAACGAGCAGGCGAAAGTTTACCCAAGCTTGAAGGCTGCATCCAGTAACTCGATCAATTACGCCCTGCTCCCCAAGAACCCGGCCTATGTTGCCATCCTTGGTGGTCAGGCGCTCGATGAGAACAGTTTCGTAGAACTGGAATCCGGCCAGTGGATTGCCGTCAATGACTTACGGTTCGTGAAACCATCCTCCTTTGCTGGCATCCTGCTCAACTGGCAGGTGGATTTCCGCTTTGGATGGGTGCTGCAAGATACGGAAAGTGTCGATGCGCAGGGAGTGCCAGTTCACAGGTATTCCCGCTATGAAATCATCCGCGAGATACCCAGCCGGGTAGTAAAAGCGGGATATATCTCGGTCGGAGATGGCGAGTGGCTGCCGGAGGATGCGCTGGCGTTGACGGATGCCCAGGCTCCTGAAGCTGCCGGGCGATACCAGTGCCGATTCATCCATGTTGATTTGACCGAGCAAATCCTGCGTCTGTACAATGACTGCCATTTGGTTTTCGCCACCCTGGTTTCAACCGGCGAAAACCCAGCCTGGACACCTCCCGGTTGGTTTTTCATCAACCATAAGGATGAAGAAACATACCTGAATTCACCCCAGGAAACCATCAGCAGCTACTACCTGGAAAGCGTGCCTAATTTTATGTCTTATTATGGCGACCTGGGACTCCACGGCGTTTACTGGCACGATGATTTTGGCACACCAGTCTCGCACGGCTGCATCAACCTGTCACCGGCAGATGCCCGCTGGCTGTATGAATGGGCCGACATTGGCGAACTGGTTATCATCAGTGCAGGTGACTGATGCGGCATTGACACCCCTCCCCTTACGCATTATAAGATTTCACATATGAACAGAAAACATTCATTGACAGGTTTGATCCTGGCTTTCCTCCTGGCAGCCTGTACTGGCACCCCCGCCCTACCCGGGATCACGCCAGTAGCAGGGGATACACCTTCCCCTACCCCGGTTCCCACAGGGGTCACACCACCTACGGTCACACCTGTACCTACACCCATCCCGCCGGTAAGAGTTTCAGCTGGCGACCTGGCACTCTTCAACGGGGATTATGAGCGCGCCAGGGCTGAATACCAATCCGCTTATTATT
>JBFYSM010000449.1:0-2966 GCA_041301605.1 Chloroflexota bacterium
CCATATCTTAGGCTGGGGGCAAAGGATTCGAACCTCTACTAACTGATCCAGAGTCAGCCGTCCTACCATTAGACGAGCCCCCAGTATGAGCGGCGGGAATCTTACCATACCCGCGATGAACCGTCAAACGGTTTTCGCCCACGCAGCCCGGCGGGTGTTATCCTCAATATCCAGGAAGATCAACAGGATTTCCGAAACTCCCAGCAGGGCGAAGAAATACACCACGCCATGCAGCGGGGTCTGGAGGATGTAAATGAAGTTCTGGAGAATATCGGTAAAACCCATCCCCACCCAGAACCCGCGGATGATCTGAAGGATATTCACTCCCAGGGCAACCAGCAATTGGACCAGGTGCACGGCCAATACCACCCAGGCCAGGATTTTCGATGCCCTGGCAAGCTTCATGACAACATCTTTATTAAAATAAGTACCGAAAAATACAGCGCGGTTTTCTTCCATTTTTCGCTCATCCTTTTCAATGTTGTATAATTGGTCATTCATTTCGACTGTCGAAATTATAAGCGATAAGCGAGAAGGAAGTTAAGATGGACACCGAAGAAACCAAACCTACTGATTTCATCCGCGAAGCCGTTGCGGAAGACCTGCGCACCGGGCGTTATACCCATGTTCGCACCCGCCTGCCTCCCGAGCCGAATGGTTATCTCCATATTGGTCATGTCAAGGCATTCCTGATTGATTACAACATCGCCAAAGAATTCGGCGGTGTTTTAGATCTGCGCTTCGATGACACCAACCCGGCCAAAGAGGAGACCGAGTTTGTCGAAGCCATCCAGGAGGATGCCCATTGGCTCGGGATCGAGTGGGAGAAGGTGTTATTTTCGTCTGACTTTTTCGACCTGCTTTATGAATGGGCGATCAAATTGGTCAAGAAAGGCAAAGCTTATGTCGACGACCAGAGCCCGGAGGAGGTCAGCAAAAACCGCGGCACGCTCACCGAACCAGGCATTGAAAGCCCTTTCCGCAACCGCAGTGTGGAGGAAAACCTCAACCTGCTGGAACGCATGAAAAACGGTGAGTTTCCGGATGGCTCGCGCGTCCTTCGCGCCAGGATCGACATGGCGCACGGGAACATGAACATGCGTGACCCGATCATGTATCGCATCATCCACGAGCCGCCGCACCACCGCACCGGCCGCAAGTGGTGCATCTACCCGATGTACGACTGGGCCCAGGGGCAGAACGATGCCATGCATGGCGTCACCCACTCGCTGTGCGACATCGCCTACGAAGATCACCGCCCGCTCTACGACTGGTTCCTGGATGAATTGGAAATTCCCGAAAAACCACGCCAGATCGAGTTTGCCCGCCTGAACCTGACCTATACCATTCTAAGCAAGCGCTTCCTCCGGCGGTTGGTGGAGGAGAAACACGTCAATGGCTGGGATGATCCGCGCATGCCATCCTTGCGCGCCCTGCGCAGGCGCGGCTTTACACCCGAAGCGATCCGGGATTTCATCGCCCGCGCCGGGGTGGCCAAAAATCCCACCATCAGCGATTTTGCCCTGCTGGAGGCCTGCATCCGCGAAGATCTGAACAAACATGCCCCTCGCAAGATGGCCATCGTGAAACCGCTCAAATTGGTTGTGGATAACTATCCCGAAGATCAGGTGGAGTGGATGGAGGCGGTCAACAACCCTGAAGATCCGTCCGCTGGAACGCGTAAAGTTCCGTTTTCAAGAGTGCTCTATATCGAACAAGAGGATTTCCAGGAAGTGCCACAGCCAAAATACTTCCGTTTATTTCCAGGGAACGAAGTACGCCTGCGCTATGCATACCTTGTCACCTGCACAAACTGCGTTCGGGACCCGAAAACGGGCGATGTGACCGAGGTGCACTGCACCTACGATCCCGCCACCCGCGGCGGTGATGCTCCCGATGGCCGCAAGGTCAAATCCACCATTCATTGGGTTTCCGCAGAGCATGCCATCCCTGCTGAAGTGCGCCTGTTCGACCGGCTCTTCACCAAGGCAGATATCAATGATATCGGGGATGATGAAGATTTTGTCGACTATCTGAATCCCGACTCGCTGGAAATCCTGGCGAATTGCTTTGTAGAACCTGACCTGGCAGACGTCAAACCCGGCAACAAATTCCAATTCGAGCGTATCGGTTACTTCTGTGTGGATTCTGACTCCGCTCCGGGTAAACCCGTCTTCAATCGCACTGTAACCTTGAGAGATACATGGGTGAAAATCCAACAAAAACAAGGATAAAATCATGACCATCATCGAATATGTGTTCGCAGTCCTTGCCGCCATCGCGGCCGGGTTGATCAATGCGCTGGCTGGAGGCGGGACGCTGATCACCTTCCCGGTATTGATGGCGCTTGGCATCCCGGCCGTCTCGGCCAACGTGACCAATACCGTGGCGCTCCTGCCCGGCTACCTGGGTGGAACATTTGCCCAAGCCAACGACCTGAAAGACCAGAAGAAACGGCTCTGGCTGTTCATCCCCGCCGGCCTGCTGGGTGGCCTGGTCGGCGGCATCCTGCTGCTGCAGACCGGCGAGAAGCTCTTCACCAACCTGGTGCCGTTCCTCATCCTGCTCGCTTCCACGCTACTGGCCATCCAGAACCCGGTGCGCAAGTGGCTGACCCGCCAGATCGAGCAGGGCAAAGCCACGCATACATCCGAAGCTTGGGCTTTCTTCCCCATCTTCCTGGCAGCCGTCTATGGCGGCTATTTCGGCGCCGGGTTGAGCGTCATCATCCTGGCCGTGATGGGTTTGGTGCTGAATGACAACCTGACCCGCCTGAACGCCCTCAAGCAGGGCATCGCTTTCTCGGCCAACTTTGCCGCGGCGTTATTCTTTGTTTTCTCCGGCAAGGTCAATTGGATCGTCGCCCTGGTGATGGCCGTGGGGGCACTGCTCGGCGGCGCGCTGGGCGGCAAGCTCGCCAGCAAGGTCAAGCCCAACACCCTGCGGGCAATCGTGGTCACGATCGG
>JBFYSM010000516.1:0-3774 GCA_041301605.1 Chloroflexota bacterium
GCCTTGCAGGCTTTTGTGGATAATTCCATATCCAAGACGATCAACTTCCCGGAAGGCTCCGCACTTGGGGATGTAGCCAATGCCTACCTGCTGGCCTGGGAACTGGGCTGCAAGGGGATCACGGTCTATGTGACCGGCTCGCGTGACAAGGTGGTTCTGGAGACCAAGGCCACGGCCGAAAAGAAACAAAAAGTGGAGGAGGAGCACCAACCTTCAGCGGTGGAGCCGGATAGACGCGACTTTTCCACGGATATCATCGCCACCCAGATCGCAGCCTGGAACGAATCGAAGAAACCGCGCCCGCGCGCTTTGGTGGGCCGCACCTACAAGGTGGAAACCCCGCTTGGCAAGGCCTTTATTACTGTCAATGAGAACGGCGGCGAACAGCCCTTCGAGGTTTTCATCAATACGGCCAAGGCTGGTTCGGAGACGGCGGCCGTCTCGGAGGCAATTGGACGCCTGATATCCTACATCCTCAGGCTGACATCCCCCATCGAGGCGCGTGACCGGATGCGGGAAGTGGTGCGCCAGTTGGCCGGCATCGGCGGCGGGCGCTCGCTTGGCTTTGGTCCCTTCCGGGTGCGCTCCCTGCCGGATGGGGTGGGTAAGGTATTGGATGAATACCTGCGCGAGAAGGATGGATTGACCACACCTGGCGCCGGGAAGGCTCCTGGCAATGGTGGCAACGGTGGGCATGGCGGCCACCTGTTGGAGAATGAGGCCGCGACCAGCAAACACAGGATCGGTGACCTTTGCCCGGATTGTGGCCAGGCGGCGGTGGTCAATGAGGAGGGCTGCCGCAAGTGCTACGCCTGTGGGTATAGCGAGTGTTAGTACATTTATCGGTTAAAAGCGTTGGTAAAGAATGCGCCCAGGTTTCAGACCGGGCGCATGTTCTTTTTCTTAATGACAGGGCGATCTATCTTTCCTCGATCGTAATGCTCTCGATCACATCACCCGTATACGTTGGGTTTTGCTCTGGGTCGCGGCGGGTGAGACCGTCGACCACTTCCATGCCCTCGATCACCTGGCCGAAGATCGTATAATCGCCATTCAACCGTTCTTGAGGGCTATATGTAATGAAGAACTGGCTTCCGTTGGTATCACGCCCGGCATTGGCCATGGCTACCACGCCGGCTTTGTCGAAGGTCAGGTCGCTGTCTTCGTTCACAAATTTATAGCCCGGGCCTCCTGAGCCGGTGCTGGTCGGGTCGCCGCCCTGGGCCATGAAGCCATCGAGGACGCGGTGGAAAGTGACGCCATCGAAATATCCTTCGCGCGCCAGGAAGACAAAGCTGTTGACCGTGATGGGCGCTTTATCCGGGAAGAGTTGGATGACGAACTCCCCACCCTTGGCCATCGTAACGGTGGCAAAGTACTGTTTATCCACATCGATCGTCATGGGAGGTGGCGAGGCATATTGCTGCGGCTCCTGAGCGGTTGCTTTATCCTGCTCACCATCGTCAGTTGCCGCCGCAGGCGAGGTGTCTGTTCCTTCCTGGTCAGCCTGCTCGTCCGGCCCACTGGCAGCAATCATCCAGATGAATGCAACCAGGATGAGGGCACCCAGCGCCATCAATATGATGTTTCGTGCCCGGCGCCTGGCAATGGCTCTGTGCTTTCGTTCTGCTTTGGTCATATTCTTTCTCGACATGGTACCTCCTTCGATGTTGATTATAGATGACTGTTGCCGGTTGGACAATACTTGAGGGGTGCTTGAAGGTGATGGTTGCAGGATTTTCACAACTCCGTTGGTTTTACCGCGAATGTCGCGAATGGGTGAATGACGCGAATGTTCTGGGTTTATTCGCGCCATTCGCGTTTGGTTTTGCCAGCCTCTCTCGCGGTTCTTGACCTTGTGGAACCCGTGGTGTTTTCCAGTGATACAATGGATTTACTTGGAGCCGACATGAAACCCCCTCGCTTGCGCGCCCGTTACCTTCTGATTGTTTTCTTCTTTGCAGGTGTCATCCTGCGTTTCATTTTCTGGGAATTGATTCTTGCACCACTTGGATTACGGAAGGTTGTCCGCCGGACGCGTTCGGAGCGATTCCGGCGCGAGGCGGTCCGCTTCCGGGCACTGGCCATCCGCATGGGCGGGGTGATGATCAAAGTCGGCCAGTTCCTTTCCTCGCGACTGGATATCCTCCCGGCTGCCATCACCGATGAGCTGGCCGGCTTGCAGGATGAAGTTCCGGCCGAGGCCTTCCCTGCCATCCGGGCCCTGGCCGAAGCGGAACTGGATGCTCCCCTGTTGGATGGGTTCGAATGGTTTGATGAGAACCCACTGGCAGCCGCCTCGCTAGGCCAGGTGCACCGCGCCAGGCTGAAGGTCGAGGATGAGGCGGGATTCCGGGATGTGGTGGTCAAGATCCAGCGCCCGCACATCGAACGCATCGTGAACGTGGACCTGTCTGCCCTGCGAAGGGTGGGCAGGTGGCTGATGCGTTACCGCCCGATCCGCGAACATGCGGATATCCCGGCTTTGTTGCATGAGTTTTCATCCACCCTGTACGAGGAGATCGATTACCTGCACGAAGGCCAGAATGCTGAAACCTTCTACGAGAATTTCCGGGATGACCCGGATGTGCACGTGCCGCGTGTCGTCTGGGATCGCACCACCCGCCGCGTGCTGACATTGGAGGATGTGTACGCGATCAAGATCACCGATTACGCCGGGATCACCGCGGCCGGAATCGAGCGCAGCAAGGTTGCCAAAAAGTTGCTGGATACCTACCTGCAGCAAATTTTCGAAGATGGTTTTGTGCACGCCGACCCGCATCCGGGTAACCTGTTCGTTACCCCGATGCCAGCCGAAGAGGGCGAGTCGCCGCGCTGGCAGTTGACATTCGTGGATTTTGGCATGACCGCCCGCGTGCCGGATGACCTGCGCGCCGGCCTGCGGGAACTGATCATCGCCGTTGGGACGAAAGATGCAGCCCGGGTGGTGCGTTCTTACCAGATGCTGGATATGCTGTTACCCGGGGCTGACTTGAAGTTGATCGAGCAGGCTGAATCGGAGGTTTTCGACCGCTTCTGGGGTTTGTCGATGAGTGACTTGCGCAAGATCAGCCCGGATGAAATGCGGAAATTTGGCCACCAATACCGGGACCTGATGCTGAGCATGCCCTTCCAGGTGCCGCAGAACCTGCTCATGCTGGTGCGGACGATCGCCATCCTTTCCGGAATGTGCACCGGCCTCGATCCGGATTTCAACCTGTGGGCTCAGCTTGCCCCTTACGCCCGTAAGTTGATCGCGGCCGAAGCCTCCTCCGGCCTGGATGCCATCCTCGAACAGTTGGGAACCATGCTGAAGGATCTGATCGCCATCCCATCCCAGGCCGGGCGGGTGCTGGCGCAGGCGGAGCAGGGCGGACTGGTGGTGCAGTCGCCGCAGGTCAGCCGCCAGATGGGCTCGCTGGAAAGGTCGGTGGAACGCCTGACAGGCAGTGTGATCTTTGCCGCGCTGCTGGTGGGCGGCGTGATGCTTTACAATGCCGGGAATACGGTGTTTGGGGAAATCTTGTTTGGAGCTGCACTGGTTGATGTAATCTGGATGCTGTTCTTCGCTGGCAGGAAGAGGGGATAACACTAAAACACAGCCCGCCCCGGGAAGAACGCAGTTCCCCGGTTGGGCTGTGTTTTGATTCGTATCGATACGCTGAACGTTACTTCTTTTCTTCCATGCGCTGGATGGCGGCATCCAGCATGCTGCGCCAGGCCAGCAGCATTTCCTTGCGGGCGTTCTTGTGGTGTTCGATGAAGCCTTCCGGA
>JBFYSM010000573.1:0-3429 GCA_041301605.1 Chloroflexota bacterium
TGCGAGTCGCACCCTGGGCGAGGTGCTGCTGGAAGCCCTGGCGGATATGTTCAAAATACTGTTGGCGGTGGTTGTACCGCTGTTGACCGTGGCGGCCGTGATCGAAACCTACCTGACGCCAACGCTCTTGGCGCTTGTTATGAAGTGAAAAGGATTACCTCGATGCCAAAATTGATCATCCTGGGAACATCGAATGCCATCGCGGACACGAAGCGCGAAAATACACATATGATCCTGGTTGGCCGGGAACGCACCGTCCTGGTGGATTGTGCCAGTAACCCGATCCTGCGTTTGCAGCAGGCGAAACTGGATGTGCACACGGTTACCGATCTCGTCCTGACCCATTTCCATCCTGACCACGTTTCCGGCGCGCCGCTGCTGCTGATGGATCTGTGGCTGATGGGACACCAGCATCCGTTGAACGTGTATGGTTTCGCACATACGTTGGATCGCATCGAAGCCCTGATGGAAGCCTATGCATGGAAGGAATGGCCGGATTTCTTCCCGGTGACTTTCCATCGCGTCCCCATGGATGAAATGGCGGAAGTGCTCAGTTGTGACGAATTCCGGATCCTGTCTTCGCCAGTGCAGCATTACATCCCAACAATGGGTCTGCGGTTCGATTTCAGGCAATCGAAGAAGGTGGTGGCGTATTCCTGCGATACGGAGCCTTGTGAGTCGGTGGTGCGCATGGCCGGGGGGGCGAATGTGTTGATCCATGAGGCATCCGGGGCGTTTTACGGACATTCTTCTGCTGCTCAGGCGGCCGGGATCGCCCGGCGGGCGGAAGTGGGCGAACTGTACCTGATCCATTACCCTTCCGAGAAAGCGCCTCAGGAATTGGTCGATGAAGCAAGCCAATCTTTCGATGGGCCGGTGAAGGTAGCAGAAGATTTCATGGAGATCGCATTCGATTAAAATAAGGGCTGGCACGGAATTCGTGCCAGCCTTTTGTAACTATTGAAGTAGGTCTTTACCAGCCAGTGATGAATGGTTCCCAGTCGCCATTTTCTGTCAGATGCCGCCCGTAGATATACATGGCATTGGATGGTGGTTCGACTGGTGACTTGAGCAAGAACATGTGGGCTTCATCCAGCCGGCGTCCGCCCTTGCGGTGGTTGCAGGTCGGGCAGGCTGCTACCACGTTGGTCCAGATGTGCTCCCCTCCCAGGTGACGAGGCATCACATGGTCGAGCGTCAGGTCGTTGGTGTGACGTCCGCAGTACTGGCAGGTGTAATGGTCCCGGCGGAAGACTTCGCGGCGGCTCATTTTTACCCGCGGCCGCGGCCGGTGAACCATGTCTTCCAGCCGGATGACGGATGGGCGGGGGATTTCCAGCGTGATGGTGTGGATATAGCCGCGGCCATTCACAACCATTGCCGCCTTGCCCGTCAGGATCAGGCCAACTGCACGCCGGGTGGAGCAGACATTGATCGGTTCGAAATTTGCGTTGAGTACCAGAACCGGGGCTTGCATCGCAGCCTCCACAATGGCGTGAATTATAGCACAACCAAAAGAGGAGTATTTTTATGAACGTAATGATCACAGGTGGATCGGGTTTGATCGGGGGTGCCTTGACAGACTCCCTGCTGGTGGACGGTCACCGGGTTTGGATATTGAGCAGAAGCCCAGAGAAGGTTTCCCTTCCGCCGGGTGCGCAGGCAATCCGCTGGGATGGCCGCACAACGAATGGATGGGGAGGGTTGGTCAACGAGATGGATGCGGTTGTCAACCTGACCGGATGGAGCCTGGCCCATTGGCCGTGGACGGAGAAGAACAAGCAGCGTTTCCTGGATAGCCGCATCCAGCCGGGATTGGCGGTCGCGCAGGCTATCCGGCAGGCATCCAAACGTCCGAAGGTTCTCATCCAGGTATCGGCAATTGGTTATTATGGACCGCGGGATGAACCGGTAACCGAAGAAACCCCTCCGGGGGGAGATTTTGGCGCCAGGTTATGCCAGAAATGGGAGGCAACCACCCAACCGGTGGAAGAGATGGGTGTCCGGCGTGTAGTCATCCGAACGGCGGTTGTGCTATCAATGCAGAATGTGATCATGCAATTGATGGTGCTCCCGGCCAGGCTGTTCATGGGTGGAAAACTGGGGAATGGCCGCCAGGGGTTCTCCTGGATCCATGTGGCTGACCAGGTGGCTGCCATCCGCTTCCTGATCGAGAACGAGCAGGCGGGCGGGGTTTTCAACCTGTCCGCGCCGGAACCTTTGGCGAGCGCCGAGTTCCTGCGCCTGATCGCAAAGGTGCTGCGGCGGCCATACTGGTTCCCGGTGCCGGCTTTCCTGCTGCGGATGGTGCTGGGTGAGATGAGTACGCTGGTGCTGGAAGGACAGTTCGTGCACCCCAAGCGGTTGCTTGAATTGGGCTTTACGTTCCGCTTCCCGAAGGCGGAAGAGGCGCTGAAGGATTTGCTTCTATAAACCCTCTGATTTGCTGTATAATTGGCGTATGGCAACCAGCCGGAACGATTACGTTTATTATCTTCATCCCTAGCCACTGCTGCGGATGGATTGGACGCGCCTGCCGCAGCGGGCGCGTTTTTGTTTGAAAATCTGCCCACCCGGGAGTGCGTCGCACCAAACCTTTTGGCAGGCTCTTGTTAATCGGAGATTGCCGCGGTTTGGAACTGTCCCGTTTACCATGGTGCGACGCACGATGAAAACAAGCTTGGAGGACTCCATGAACATTGACGAACAGGTTGTGGTTTTGATGCAGGGCACCGAATACGGTGACGAGGAACTGAAGCAGGCAATGACCGCGGAACTACGCCAGCGCCTGCTGGATGTCCAGAAGGAGGGCCGGCCGCTGCGCGTCTACGCCGGTTACGACCCGACCTCCACTGACCTGCACCTGGGTCACACCATCACCATGCGCAAGCTGCGCCAGTTCCAGGACCTGGGGCACGAGGTTACCTTCCTGATCGGCAACTATACCGCCCTGGTTGGTGATCCATCCGACAAGAATAAGGCCCGCCCCATCCTGACCCTGGAGCAGATCACCGAACACGCCCGCACCTATGCCGAACAGGCCTTCCGTATCCTGGACCGGGATAAAACGAAAGTCCGCTACAACGGCGAGTGGCTGGCTGAGTTGTCGCTGGTGGACCTGATCCGCCTGGGGCAGAACTTTACCGTCCAGCAGTTCCTGGCGCGCGAGAACTTTGCTAAACGAATGGAATCGGGCGAACCGATCTTCTTGCATGAAACCTTCTACGCCCTGATGCAGGGCTATGACGCGGCTGCCATGCAGACCGATGTCCAGGTGGGCGGCACCGACCAGTTGTTCAATATCATCGTGGCGGGGCGCAAGATGCAGGAGTCGCTCGGCCAGAAGCCGCTGGTGGGCATCATCTGCGGCATCCTGCCCGGCACGGATGGCGTGCAGCGCATGTCGAAGTCGACCGGCAACGTCATCCC
>JBFYSM010000574.1:0-15225 GCA_041301605.1 Chloroflexota bacterium
ATCTGCGGAAGAGCCTGGAAAAAGCCTTCCGGGCGCGCGGGAAATGGTGGAGGGATCTCATCCTGAAACGAGATGATCTGCATGTGTATTTCAAGGATCACGTTTATGTGAACGAGGACAGCATGTTCGACGCCATTGCATTCGAGCAAAGGAAGATGCTGGAGATCTTCGGTCGATTGGAGTGCACGAAGATCAAAATCGACACAAGCGAAGAACATTGGGAGCAGTATGTTCAGGAAATCATCTCCCTGGCTGGTTCGAAGTACAAAAAGGTCGAGCCTTATCCGTGTGAATTGAAGCCATACGCCGGGACATATCGCTGGCAGAATGGAACAGAGGCGGATGACTGGATCATCGCGGTTGACGATACCCATCAATGCCTCTATACATCCTTGTTTTGGCCCTATATGCCCATGAGATGCATGGCCGAGGATATCTTCGAACTCATATCGTTTCCCGTGGAATTGCATTTCGAAACAGACAGGAATGGGATGCGGTTTCGCGTCCACGGAAATTACGATTGGGAATATAACGATCAACTCTTTGTCAAGGTGTAAAACATGCCAAGCATCATCCAATTGCGAGAAGAACATCTCGAAGATGCCGCCCGGCTGGTCAGCGAGCGCTACCAACGCTTGCGCGAACAGATGCCTGACCTTCCCCAGCGTTATTCCGATGTCAGCAGCCTGGTGCCGCTATTGCAGGGTATCCTGAAGCCTGGCATCCCCGGTGTGGCAGCCGTTCAGGGGAATCGCATGGTCGGTTTCCTCACCGCCTGGCAAATGCCTGATTTCCGCGGCAAGCGGAGCATCTACAGCCCGGAATGGGCAAACGCTGCCGTTCTGGACGATAGCGCCCGCATTTACGAAGCGCTGTATAGCCGCATCTCCGGCGATTGGTTGGCGGAAGGATACTCCGCCCATTACCTGAGCCTCTTCCCCAACGACCTCCAGGCGCTGCAACAGTGGAATTGGCTTGGTTTTGGCATGTTCGCCGTGGATGCCCTGCGCGCCCTGGACCCGATCCCGGTTGGCGATACGGGTGTTCACATCCGGCGCGCCGATCCGCAGGATATCGAGCAGGTGATGGCGCTCCAGGATGAATTATGGGCATACATCAAAAGCCCGCCGATCTTTCTCCTGAACGAGCGGTATGATCGCAAATATTGTGAAGAATGGCTGCAGGATCCGGCAAAAGTGGTCTGGCTGGCTTGTTCGCAGGACGAACCGCTGGCATTCATGCGGATGGGACCCGCTGACGAGGATGTTTGCACCATCATCATTGACGAGAAGACCACCAGCATATACGGCGCTTTCACCCGCGCGCCGGCGCGTCGGGATGGCATCGCCACGGCACTGCTCGCCCATGCGCTCGAGTTTTCCCGCGCCTGCGGCTATCAACGCTGTGCTGTCCCCTTCGAGCCGATGAACCCGCTTGGATCGCGATTCTGGCTGAGATACTTCCAGCCCGTTTGTTATTCATTCCTGCGTAACATTGATGACCGGTTGACACAAGGGTGAGTGCAGGGATTGAAGGAGAATATGAAACGAAAACGATTGACCATCCCGGCGGTACACCAGACTCCGGTAATGGCGAGTTGAAGAACATCTTCGCCAGCCAGCCGGGAAAGGAAAGTTTACCTATCCCGGCGAGCGCCACCACTCCCACGAAGATTTGCCCGGGTTCGACACCCGGGTGCTTTGGGAACTGATACCATAAGACTGGAAATAGGAGCCAAATATGCAGCCACAAAATAACCAATTGACTTTCCGCAATTTCTCAGGTGAGCAGGATATTCCCCTGTTGTTGGAGCTCAATCTCAGCAGCTGCAAGGCTGATGGCGACCCTGAACCAGCTACGCTGGAAGACTTTGCCAATGCACTCGCCAATATGGATAGATTGACCCTGGAGCAAGGGGTGATCATCGCTTTCGCGAACGCCACGCCCATCGGCTACAGCCGCCTGGGGTGGTACTCCAGCCACCCGGGAAATCGACTGTATTACCAGATCAGCTTTTTGGGAGAGGAGCACCGCGCCTCTGGCTTTTGGCCGGTGGTGGTGGCAGAAAATGAGCGCCGGCTGCGCGAGATCGCTGCCGGGCTCACCCCTGTTCCCGAGCGATATTTCCAAGCTTGGGCTTCGGACCATCAAACAGATTGGATGGCTGTTTTGTCCAGCGCGGGATACCAGGTTGTGCGGCGTTTCAACAACATGCTTTACCAGCTTGGGGATGCGCCCACCAAGCCCTTGCCTGCCGGGGTGGAGATACGCCCCGTGCTGCCGGAGCACATGCGCAAAGTCTGGGAAGCGCAAAAGGAAATGAATGCCGGGTTGTTTGAAAATGTTGTCGAAGATTGGCTGGATGAAAAATACCCTGCCTGGCTTGCCAAACCGGAGAACAAACCGCACTTCTGGCAGGTGGCCTGGGAAGGTGACCGGTTGGCCGGGATGGCGATGGCGCGCCTGGACGAAAATGAAAACACGCACGGCAAACATGGTTATACCGAACACATCTATGTTCGACCACAGTGGCGCGGCCACGGCCTGGCCAGCGCCTTGATCGCCCGCAGTTTACAGGTGCTGAAAGCACAGGGCGCGACCGAGGTGGAATTGGGTGTGGATGCAGAGAATGAGAGCGCCGCATTTCGCCTGTACGAGCGCCTGGGTTACAAAACCTTCAGCGTAGATACCTGGTATCGTAAAAAGATGGCTGACTAAATCGTATGGAAACTGTGCAAAGGATCATGGAACGCGTTCCTGTCTGGCAAGGCGCTGCGCAGATCGATGTGGCAAGAATCGCCGGCCTGACCAACTGCAATTATCAGGTGACGGTAGATGGGGAGCGTTTTGTCTTGCGGGTTGGTGGCTCATGAATGACAAGAAAATCTTCGCCCTGACCCTCGCCCACGATGACATCTTCGATGCGCAC
This sequence comes from Chloroflexota bacterium, assembly GCA_041301605.1. Lineage (GTDB taxonomy): Bacteria > Chloroflexota > Anaerolineae > Anaerolineales > Villigracilaceae > VGNO01. The sequence goes on from JBFYSM010000574.1 coordinate 2,930, forward strand.
GAGCCGGACTGGGACGACCGTCTTAAGCTCACCTTCATTGCCGACGCGCAGGGTCGAATCGGAAGCCTGTCCATTCCGCTCGAGGAGGCAGTGGCAGATATCGTTTTCATCCTTCAGGCGGAGACAGGTGCAAAGATATACCGGTGATGACTGATATCAAGAAACGTACTGACGCCTACAGGGTCTACCTCTTCCTTTCCTTCACCTCGACCGCCCTGTTCGCGATCGGTTTCCCGATGACGCTCTACGAGGCGACTACGGCTGCCCTGGACCCGCTGCAACTGGTCCTTGTCGGAACGAGCCTGGAACTGTCGGTCCTGCTCTTCGAGGTGCCGACCGGGGTGATCGCCGATGTCTTCTCGCGGCGCCTATCGATCATCATCGGCCATTTCCTGATCGGGATGGGATTGATCATCGAAAGCCTGTTCCCGTCCTTCCTGCCCATCCTGCTGGCACAGGTTGTCTGGGGCATCGGCTATACCTTCACCAGCGGCGCCACCCAGGCCTGGCTGAGCGACGAGATCGGCGAGGAACGCGCCAACCGGGCCATGCTGACCGCCAGCCGCTACGGCCTGACCGGCGCGCTGGTTGGGGTGCTGGCCGCCACCGCCCTGGGTAGCTTCACGACGATCGCCGTGCCGATCTTCTTCAGCGGGGCGGCGCGCCTCCTGCTGGCGGTCATGCTCATCTTCCTGATGGTCGAGCGGAATTTCAAGCCAGCCAAACCGGAGGAACGCAGCACCTTCCAGCACATGGGCGACACCTTCCGCAAGGGGCTGCGCACCATCCGCCGGCGCCCGGCCCTGCTGGCGATCCTGGGCGTCGGCTTATTCTACGGTCTGTACAGCGACGGCTACGACCGGCTGTGGATCAAGCACCTGCTGGACCGTTTCGATCTGCCGCGCCTCTTCGGCAATAATGAGCTGGCTTTCTTCGGGGTCCTGGAAGGGATTGCCGTCCTGCTCTCGATCCTGCTGACGCGCTGGGCTGAAAAGCGCTTCGATACGGGCCAGCCGCGCACGATCGGGCGCCTGATGCTGGGCATCACGGCCGGGATCGCTGTCTCGATCGCCGCCTTCGCCTGGTCGCCGTTTCTTGGGCTGGCGCTGGCTCTCTACCTGGTCACCAACAGCCTGCGCGACCTGGCCTCCCCGCTGATGGCGGCCTGGATGAACCAGCGCCTCGACCCGGACGTGCGCGCCACCGTGCTCTCGATGATCGGACAGGTGGATGCCGTCGGGCAGATCACCGGCGGACCGGCGATTGGTGCCCTCGGCCGGGTGGTCTCCCTGCCGCTGGCCATCTCCCTGTGCGGCGGGCTGCTCGCCCCGGCCCTGGCCTTCATCCGCCGGGCGAACCGGCACACACATGCAACACAGGTACGCGACGATGAAACGTGCTGATGCCTACAAGGTTTACCTGTTCCTGGTCTTCTCGGTTGGCTTCCTGATCGCCCTGGGATTCGGCCTAACCTATTACGAGACTTCCGCGGCCGGGCTGAACCCTCTGCAGCTCATGGCCATTGGGGCGGCGCTCTCCCTCTCCCGGCTGGTCTTCGAGATCCCGACCGGCGTGGTTGCCGACCTTTACTCGCGGCGCCTGTCGGTGCTCATCGGCCTGGCCCTGATCGGGCTGGCTATGATTGTCGAAGGCCTGTTCCCCTCCTTCGTTCCCATCCTGCTGGCGCAGGTGGTCTGGGGGTTGGGGTACACCTTCACCAGTGGGGCGAACGAGGCCTGGCTGAGCGACGAGATCGGCGAGGAGCGCGCCAACCGGGCCTTCCTGACCGCCAAACGCTACGATCTGTACGGCAACCTGGCCGGCATCCTGGCGGGCATGTTCCTGGGCAGCTTCACCTCGGCGGCGACGCTGATCCTGGCCAGCGGCGCGGGCTGGATCGTGCTGACCATCCTGCTGGCTTTCCTGATGCCCGAGAACGGCTTCAAGTCAGCCCGTCCCGAGGAGCGCACCACCTTCCAGCAGATGGGCGACATCTTCCGCAAGGGCCTGCGCAGCGTGCGCCGGCGCTCGACCCTGCTGACCGTCCTGGGCGTGACCCTGTTCTTCAGCCTGACCTTCGGCCTCGACCGCCTGTGGACCTGGCACCTGGTGAACAATTTCGACCTGCCGATCCCCTTCGGCAACAACGCCCTGGGCTTCTTCGGCCTGCTCGACCTGGGCGGCATCCTGCTCTCGATCCTGCTGACCCGCCAGGTCGAGAAGCGCTTCGAGACCCTCGGGCCGCGCCAGGTTAGCCGCCTGATGTTCGCCGTCACAGCCGTCACCGCTGCGGCCATCGCCGCCTTCGGCTGGGTGCCCTTCCTGTGGATGGCGGTCATCCTGTTCCTGGTCATCTACAGCCTGGGCGAAGTCAGCGACCCGCTGCTGCTGGCCTGGATGAACCAGCGCCTCGATCCGGATGTGCGCGCCACCATCCTTTCGATGGTCGGGCAGGCCGAATCCATCGGCCAGGCGGTCGGGGGTCTGCTCGTCGGCTTCCTGGCAAACCTTTTCACGGTGCCGCTGGCGCTGCTCGCCGTCAGCGGGTTATTGGTACCGGCGCTGGGTTTCATCCGCCGGTCGAATAGTCAGATTGACAACAAGGATTGACTGCTTCCAAATCCTTTTCTATAAATCTGCAATGAAGGATGATTTCATCTCGGGCAGATAAAAGTGTCATGGAGATTACCATGTTTGCAGCCTCTCTCGATGGAACAAAGATTGCCTACGATTGTTTTGGCGCTGGCCCGGCTGTGATCCTGTTGCACGGCGGAGGCGGCAGCCGCCAGGAATGGCAGGCGGCGGGCTATATCCAACGCCTGCAAGATGATTTCACCGTCATCGCGCTTGACTTGCGCGGTCACGGCGAAAGCGGCCTGCCCACCGACCCGGCTGGCTATGCCATTGACAAAATGCTGCAAGATATTCTGGCGGTTGCCGATGCCTGCGGAGCAGCGCGTTTCGCCCTCTGGGGCATGTCATTTGGGGGCAAGGTTGGCCGCTACCTGGCCGCCCGGTCCAAGCGGGTGGAAAAAGCCATCCTGATGGGAACCCCTTTGGGCCCGGGTGTATCAGGCAAGCCGCGCCAGGATGCGATCGAGTTTTGCGCCCATTGGCGGCCGATCATCCAGGCCCGGCGTGAAGGCAGGTTGGATATCAGTTCACTCCCCGGGCATGACCAGGAGATGCTGCAAAATTTGAATATCCCGGCCATGCTGGGCTGGGTGCCGGCCATGCTCGACTGGTCCCCTGTCGAACCGGCTGATTTTCTGTGCCCGACCTTGTGGCTGGTTGGTTCGGAAGATCAACTTGCAGTCGAAAGCGTGCAAGAGTATGCGGCCGCTCTCAAAGGATCTCTTGTTCAAGTTCAGATCATCGAAGGATTGGATCATGAGCAGGTTTTCGACCAGATCGACGCCGTTTTCCCGGCCATGCTGGCCTTTACGAAATCCTGACTGAACGACCGTATTCGTGATACCCTGCCCTGGAGCTGGTTTGAGCATGGATAGATCAGAAACCAATTTCGTCTTGGGCAGAGAAAAGGATCAAGGAGATTACCATGTTAACCGAAATTGAAAGACTCGAAGTCGAAAAAGTCATTCACGATGCCATTGGCTGGGCGTTAACCAAGGATATTGACCGGCTGTTCTCCATCATGGCGCAGGATGATGACTTCTTCATTTTCCATCCTGATTCGAAGTCCACCATCATCGGTTTCGAGGCATTCAAAAGCCTGGGCGAGCGCGTATGGATGAAGCAGGAATTCAAAGCTACGGATTTCGCGGTCAAAGAGTTGCGCCTGAAATTTGCCGAACTGGGAAATGCAGCCTGGTTCTCGTGCCTGCTCGATGATCACGCCGAGTGGAACGGCCAACCCATCGGTTGGGATGATTGCCGCTGGACCGGCACGCTCGAAAAACGGGGCAGCAAATGGTTGATCGTGCAGATGCATTTTTCATTCCCAAAGGATCATTGAAAAGGCAATTGCCCCGGATTTGAAAAACGAAATCAAAGTCCGGGGCAATTTTATTTCCAGAGAGGAGGGTAAATATGCCATAAACTGACATTAATATCCAGTATGATGATGCCAGCAAGTGGCTGACCACAGGCTGATGTGGAGAGAATTTGCATCTCTGCACGGGGTTTCCTGTTCAGTCAGGTACACTTTGTGATACAATGAAATTAGAACAAGTGTGCGATTTACGAGATTTCTCTCAGACCACTCAATGTCTGTTCCAGTTACAAGGGAAGTTGACGATTTATGGACACCATCCTTTCATATTATGCAGCACACAGCCCGATCACCGACCCTGGTGACTACACCTGCCTTTACGATAACCTGCCGGATGACATCCCCGGCTTGATCTGCATCATCCAGGGACAGATGATGCACCGCAACTCCGCCAGCACCTATGGCGTCACACTGACCCGCGGCAGCCGCGCTGAGACGCACCTGCGCACCATGCAGCAGCGCCTGGCGCGCATCGCCGAACTCTCCCCGGAACCGCTGACACTCGCCCGCGAGCCGAAGGAACGCACGGTGGGCATGTGCCGAGATTTTGCGGTTTTCATGGCCTCCATCCTGCGCCACAAGGGCATCCCGGCCCGCATGCGGGTGGGGTTTGCCGATTACCTCTTTGCCAATAATGAGTTCAAAGCTGACCATTGGATCACAGAGTATTGGGATGAATCGAAGGGGTGTTGGATACTGACTGACCCGGATATCGGCGGACTCGATTCAAACACCCTTCCGCTCAAACAAGGTTGTAACCTGCTGAACCTGCGGCGGGATAAAGATTTTTACGTTGCCGGTTCTGCCTGGCGGCTGGCGCGTGCCGGCAAAGTCCGCTCTGACCTGTTCCGCTACAGCGGTCACTGGAAGGGTTTCCCCTGCATCCGCGGCAATCTGCTGCATGATTTCCAGGCCCTCAACCGGCTGGAATTGGCCCTCTTCGATTACTGGGATGAGCTTCACTACAAACCGGAGACTTCCATGACAGTTGAGGATAAGGCAATCCTCGACCGCGTGGCCGAACTGACCGTTGACCCGGATGCAAACTTCGATGAGATGCGCTCCTACTTCGATAGCCTGCCGCGCACCCAGCGCTTGTATGCCAAACTTCGCCAACTCGGCATCATTGGGGAGGATGAACTCGCCAGTACGGATGATCTCAAGCCTTCAGGGATGGATGTACTGGCCTCATACACAGAAGTTGGAACGTTTGAACGTTCGAACGTTCCAACATCCCAACCGGTGCGGAACTTGATACCCGATGACGCTGATCTCCCGGACGATCACCCCGCCAACCTGCAGCAGGCTGCCTTGCCCGGTATGGGGGATATCGTTGTGCGCGGGGCGCGGCAGCATAACCTCAAGAACATCACGGTCCACATCCCGCGTAACAAGCTGGTGGTGGTGACCGGCGTATCCGGCTCGGGCAAATCCTCCCTGGCATTCGATACCATCTATGCCGAAGGGCAGCGCCGCTATGTGGAAAGCCTGTCCTCCTATGCCCGCCAGTTCATGGACCAGATGGAGAAGCCCCAGGTCGACCAGATCACCGGCCTCAGTCCGGCGATCGCCATCGAACAGAAGGCCATCACCCGCAACCCGCGCTCGACCGTCGGCACAGTGACCGAGATCCTGGATTACCTGCGTGTCCTGTATGCCCGGTTGGGAATCCCGCATTGTCCCCAGTGCGGACGGGCTGTCCAGCCCCAGTCTGCCCAGCAGATCGCCAACCAGTTGGCCAAGCTGCCGCCTGGCATGCGCTTCCAGTTAATGGCTCCGCTGGCCCGCAGCCGTAAGGGTACCTTTGCCAAGGAACTCAAGAAAGCGCTGACAGATGGCTACCCGCGTGCCCGGGTGGATGGGGAGGTGGTCGATCTTGCCGGTGGGATCCCTGCCTTGGATAAGGACAAGAAGCACAATATCGAGTTGGTTGTGGATCGGCTGGTGGTTCCCGATTCCCCTCTCCTCGAAGGAGAGCCCCCTGCGCCAAGCTCCAGGGGGGCTGCGCACGGGTCAGGGGTGAGATCTGACTTCCCCACCCGCCTGATGGATTCGGTAGAAACATCCCTCAAGGCAGGAGGCGGTACGCTGGTTGTCTCCCTCTCCCCTCTCCCACAAGGAGAGGGGAGAGGGGCAGGGGTGAGGGGTGATAACGAGGAGATCATCCTGAGCGAACACAATGCCTGCCCGGAGTGCGGGATCTCCTTCCCGAAACTGGAGCCGCACCTGTTCTCCTTCAACTCCCCGCTCGGGATGTGTGATGAATGCACCGGGCTGGGCGTAAAGCTCCAGGTAGACCCGAACCTGATCATTGTCAATCCGACTGTCTCATTGATGGATGGCGCCTCGGCCTGGCACGGTAACTTGCGCAAGAAAGGCAAGAGTTCCGGCTGGCATGTAACCAACTTGAGTGCCATCGCCCGGCACTATGGTGTGGATCTGGAGACGCCCTGGAATGAACTGCCTGAGAAGTTCCGCCAGGTGATTCTGTACGGCTCGGAGGGGGAGCGGGTGCACTTCCAGTTCCGGGCTGAGAACGAATCGGGCACCTGGCAGGGGGAAAGCGTGCGCGAGGTCAAAGGGGTGATATTCCACATCAACCGGCTCTTTCGCCAGACCAAGTCCGAGTACACCCGGCGGTTCTATATGTCGTTCATGCGCCAACTCCCGTGCCCCAAGTGCAATGGAGAACGGCTCAACCCCGAAGCGCGTTTCGTCACCGTTGGCGGCAAGCGTTTGCCAGAGCTGACCTCCTGGAGCATCGAGGCCATCCATAAATGGGTCAGTGACCTGGCTGATAACCTGACTGAAGAAGAACGCCAGATCGGGCAGGAACTGGTCAATGAGATCCGCCAGCGCCTGGGTTTCCTGCGCAATGTCGGCTTGCACTACCTCAACCTCGACCGTTCTGCACCCACACTCTCCGGTGGCGAAGGCCAGCGCATCCGCCTGGCCAGCCAGATCGGCAGCGGCCTTGTCGGTGTGCTTTATATCCTGGATGAACCATCGATTGGCCTGCACAGCCGCGACCAGCGCGCCCTGCTGGATACGCTCATCCGCCTGCGGGACATCGGCAATACCGTGTTGGTGGTGGAACATGACGCCGCCACGATGAAGGAGGCCGACTGGATCATCGACCTGGGGCCCGGCCCTGGCGTCTTGGGCGGGGAGTTGGTCGCCGCCGGTACGCCCGAGGACCTGATGCATGACCCGAACTCGCTGACCGGGAAGTACCTCTCCGGTGAGCTGGCCGTGACGGCTCCCAATGGGAAGCACCGCCGCGAGCCGCGCGGCTGGCTGACGGTGCGTGGCGCCCGGCTGCACAACCTGAAGAATATCGATACCCGCTTCCCGCTTGGCAACCTGATCTGCATCACGGGGGTTTCCGGCTCGGGCAAGTCCAGCCTGATCGCCCAGACGCTGTTCCCGGCCCTCTGCCGCCACCTACACAAAGCGCAGGCTGTTCCCGGTCCGCATGATGAGATCGAAGGGCTGAACTTGATCGACAAGGTGATCAACATCACCCAGGAACCCATCGGGCGCAACCCGCGTTCCAACCCCGGCACCTATGTTGGTTTACTTGATAACATCCGGGATGTCTTTGCCATGACCCCCGAGGCGCGTACACTGGGGTTTTCACCCGGGCGCTTCAGTTTCAACGTCAAGGGCGGGCGCTGTGAAGAGTGCAGAGGTTACGGCTTCAAGAAAGTGGAGATGCACTTCCTGCCCGATGTGTGGGTCAAGTGCAAGGCCTGTGATGGCCAGCGTTTCAACCGGCAGACTCTGGGGGTGACTTACAAGGGAAAGAACATCGCCGACGTGCTGGATATGGATGTGCAGGAAGCGCTGGCGTTCTTCGAGAACCACCCGGAGATCCGGCGCATCCTGCAAACCCTGCACGATGTCGGCCTGGATTATATCAAGCTGGGGCAGTCGGCGCTGACCCTTTCGGGCGGCGAGGCCCAGCGTGTCAAGCTGGCCAAGGAACTCAGCCGCGTGGCTACCGGGATTACGGTCTATATCCTGGATGAGCCCACCACCGGCCTGCACTTCGCCGATATCCAGCGCCTGCTGGATGTGCTCCACCGCCTGACGGATGCCGGCAACACGGTCATCGTCATCGAGCACAACCTGGATGTGATCAAGACCGCTGACTGGATCCTCGACCTGGGTCCTGAAGGCGGCGAGAAGGGTGGGTATATTGTTGCGGAAGGGGCGCCGGAACAAGTAGCCTCTGTTGCAGCGAGCTATACGGGTCGGTTCTTGAAGGAAATACTGGAAACACAGTCCCAATAGGATCAGGAGGAACCCATGATCGAGATGCCTGAAGCAAGAACGATTGCTGGACAAATGAATACCGAACTGGTTGGGAAGACCGTTTCCCGCTTTAGGCGCGGCAGTATGACCCACAAGTTCCTGTGGTTCAACCGCCCGGATGATGAGTATGCGGCCATCCTGCCGGGGAAGCAGGTGAGCGGGGCCAGCAGCTATGGCCGTTCGATCTATCTCCACCTGGGCGATCACATGCTCTGGTGGGGAGATGCGGGCGGGAAGTTGCTGTACCATGCCCCCGGTGCAGACTTGCCGAAGAAGTACCACCTGGGGTGGGATTTTGCAGATGGCTCCCACCTGACCTTCGCCCTGGAGATGTGGGGGGCAGTCAAATTGCTCGATCCTACCCAGTTCGGCGAAATTCCCAACGATGAGAAGGGGATACCGTCATTGAGTCCCGAGTTCACCATCAAGCGCTTCAATGCGATGCTGGAGGAATACCCGGAAAAGACATCCAAGGGCATCAAGGGCTTCTTGGTCGCGACTGGCTATGCAATCCCGAACAGCATCAACGGGCTGGGGAATGCCATCGTGCAGGATATCCTCTTCCATGCCCAGATCAGCCCCAAACGGAAGATAGCGGATATCACTCCGGATGAACGGCGGACGCTGTATGACGCCATCCAGGATACGGTGGCAAAGGCCATCGAACTTGGGGGTCGTTACGATGAAGTGGATTTGTATGGCCAGCCGGGGCGCTACATTCGCCTGATGGACAGCAAAACCGCAGGTACACCTTGCCGGAACTGTGGAACTGAGATCCAGAAGATTTCCTATTTGGGCGGGGCATGTTACCTGTGTCCGCAGTGCCAGCAGTGATGCCGTGTTTCATTATTTTCGGTTCGATCGGGTTTCAGTAAGGATTTGAGTATGGATGAAATCGCGCAAATCATTGCCAGGATCCCTGGCTGGTCACAAGCCAGGGATCTAAAAATCGAACGGATCGAGGGGCTGACCAACCAGAATTTTCGCATCACCGTGGATGGTGAGCGCTATGTGTTGCGCATGAGCGGCGAGAATACTGCCCGGCTGGGCATCAATCGCTCGCATGAGTTGTTCGCTTTGGAAAATGCTGCAAAAGCTGGCATTGGGCCGGAGGTCATCCATTCCATCCAACCGGAAGGCCACCTGGTCACGCGCTGGATCGAAGGTCGCCATTGGGATGCTGCTGAATATCGCACCCCGGAGAATGTTCGTTTACTCACGGAGACAGTCAAGCGCATCCATGCCCTGCCGCCGAGCGGGGCGATATTCTCCCCCTTCCGGCGGGTGGATGCGTACATTGAAACGGCACGCAGTTTCGGGGTCCTGTTGCCGGATGGTTTCGATGATGCGCTGGCTGTCATGCAGCGAGTCGAGCAGGAACAACAACAGGATCGATCTGACTGGCAGCGCTTCTGTCACAATGACCTGGTGGCGGTGAATTACCTGTTCATCGAGCCTGAGCGTTCCATCAAGGTGTTGGATTGGGAGTTTGCCGGGTGGGGGGATATTTACTATGATCTGGCGACGGTCGTTTATACCCACGACAATCTAGGCTCCATCCCGCCCGAACTGGAAGAAGTGATGCTGGCGCGTTACTTCGGCGTAGTGAGCGGACAAAAACGCCGGAGGTTGCTGGGGATGAAATACATGCTGATGCTCTTCACCGGCATGTGGGGGCTTGCCCAGCATGGGATGCAGTTGGGCGGGTTGATCCGGCCTGTGGAGGGCTTCGATTATCTGGAGTTCGCCCAATATCTCTTCGAGCATGATATCCGGGAGTTGCGCTCTCAATTGGGATGACAAAATGGGATGATAAAACCCGTTCCGGCCAGGGAACGGGTTTCTGTTTCTTGGAATAAAGCTATTTGATCGGGAGTGTGATGATGATCTTCAAACCCTGCCCGGGTTTCGATTCGGCCCGGATCGTCCCGCCATGCCTTTCCACAATTGACTTGGCAATCGCCAGCCCTAGCCCGGAGCCGCCATCCTCCACGCGCTGGCGGGATGGGTCGGTGCGGTAGAAGCGCCTGAAGATGCGTTCCAATTCATCTTCGGCAACGCCCGGCCCGGAGTCCTGGAGCGATATCCGGATCGTATTCAGTTCTTCCTGCGCGGATAGGATGACTTTCCCGCTTTCAGGTGTGTGGCGCAAAGCATTTTCCAGGATGTTGGTCAATACCTGGGTCATGCGCCCGGGGTCGATTTCAACAGTAGGGAGTTCAGGTGAGGCATCCACCTGGAGTTCAATATGCTTAAGATTGGCTTGAACCACATATCGCTGGCGAACTTCTTCAAGTAGTTCTTCGGGGTTTACAGCCTGCAGGTCCAGGGAAAGTTCACCGGCATCTGCCAGGCTCAGGATGCGCAGATCGTTGATCAGGTGTTCCAGGCGACTGGCCTCATCGCGGATGATCTCGACGGTCTCCACGGTTGGCGGGAGTACGCCATCGGAAACAGCATCGGCATGGCCAAGGATGACGCTGAGCGGGGTGCGCAGTTCATGGGCGATATCAGCGGTCATCTGGCGGCGGGTGTTAACGGAGCGCGCCAGGTCGGTGCTCATCTTGTTGAAGGATCGGGCGAGTTCCCCCAGTTCATCCCGTGAGCGTACGGGCACTTGCTGGCTCAAGTCGCCGCCAGAAACAGCCTGGGTGGCTTTCGTCAGTTCACGGATCGGGCGGGTGATGGTGCGGGACAAGAGTAGTCCCATCAATAAGGCAATAATCGTCACACCCACCGCGCTGAAGATCAATAATTCACCGGTACGCCGGAAGAAATCCTGTGCCAGGGGATTCTCGCGGAAAGCATCGCTCCCCACCAGGAGGATCCCAACCACATTGCCATCCACTTCGATCGGGATGCCATTTTCCAATTCGGAAGCAGGGATCGTATCCCCAGCCGAATAGGGATTCCGGCCGCGAATGACGCGACCGTGTTCATCTACAATGGTTATGGGTATTGCCATCGGGACGGGTTCGCCATTCCCGTGCCCGGCAGGGGATCCGCCCGGCATGAAGAGAGGCGCTTCATTGATGCCCTGCCAGCCGCCGTAGGTGCTGTAGTATTCTTCCAGCGCGGCTGCCAGATCATCCTTGTTCTGGCCGAATGCATAGCGATCGAACTCCTGGCCGGTCGTCCAGCGCGCCAGGAGGGCAATCGCCAGGATGCTGACCAGGCTGGTGCCCAGGAAGGCTAATGCAAGTTTCAGGGAGATGGATCGCATCAGCCGTTACTCCCTTGCGAAGCGGTATCCCACGCCATAGACAGTCTCGATGTACATAGGCGAACGGGGATCAGGTTCGATCTTGGCGCGCAGGTTCTTGATGTGGGTATCGATGGTGCGCTCATAGCCTTCATAACGGATGCCTTGCAGAGTGTCGAGCAGGTCCAGGCGGCTGAATACTTTTCCTGGGTACTGCATCAAGGCAGCCAGCAGGTCGAATTCGGATGGGGTCAGATCGACCAGTCTGGTTCCAACCAGGACAGAGCGTTCATCGCGGTCCAGGGTGATATCGGCAGCGCGCAGGACCTTTGCGGCTGGTTCCGTTTTCCCGGCCCGGCGCAGCACCGAGCGGACGCGGGCGACCAATTCGCGCGGCCGGAAGGGCTTGGTGACGTAATCGTCCGCGCCCAGTTCCAAACCGACCACTTTTTCATCGTCATCGACGCGTGCCGTCAGGAGAATGATGGGAGTGCCATGTTCCGCCCGGTGGAGGCGCATAAACTCGTACCCATCCATCTCCGGCATCATGATGTCCAGGATGATCAGATCCGGTTTTCCCTTGCGGGCTTCGATGAGCGCTTCATGACCATTGTAGGCAGTTAGTACGTTATACCCTGCCTGGGCCAGATATTCTTTCAATAGTGACACCAGGCGTTTCTCATCGTCAACCACCAGGATGGTTTTTGTCATCAAAATCCTTGCCTTATCCAATACCTTCGCCAAATTTCGGTGTGGGACAATTCT
>JBFYSM010000005.1:0-7953 GCA_041301605.1 Chloroflexota bacterium
CTTATGAAGTCAATGAGGCCAAGTTCCAGCAGGTGTTACGGGAGGTATTCCGCGCCGGTGGGTTGGTGATTTACGAGGTGCCGTAATCATATCTCCTTTCATGCTAAAATTGCGCCATGTCCTCCCGCCGCAGCACGATTGAAACCATCCTGTATTTCCTGGCATTTGCGATTGCCATTACCATCCGTTTCCTGCACCTTGGCGCCCAGCCGCTTTCGGATTTCGAAGCCGGTTGGGCGCTCCAGTCTTTGGGCGTGGCCCAGGGCGCCCGTCCGGCGCTCGCACCGAACCCGGCCTATATCCTCCTGACCGCAGTCAACTTCTTCATCTTCGACGCCACCAACTTCCTGTCCCGCTTCTGGCCGGCCCTGGCTGGCAGCCTGCTGGCCCTGGCTCCACTCTTCCTGCGCGGCCGGTTGGGGCACATCCCGTCCCTGTTGCTGGCTTTCGGACTGGCCATCGATCCCGGTCTGGTGGCGCTCTCCCGGCTGGCGGGCGGGCCGATGCTGACGATTGCCTTTGCGGTCTTCACGTGGATTGCCTGGGAGCAGGACCGTCCGCGGCTGGCGGGGGTGCTGGCCGCCCTGGCGCTGCTTTCGGGACCTGCCTTGTGGCCCGGCCTTCTGGGCCTGGGGATTGCGCTGGGTATCATGGCAGCCCTGAAGCGCGCCCTTCCAGCAACGGAGACGGCTAACGAAACGGAAACAATCGCGAGCCCCGTCCGCCCCGCCAGGGAACGGTTCCGGTCCGCGCTTGGCTGGGGGCTCGCGACGCTCCTCCTGGGTGGCAGCCTGTTCTTCCTTTCTCCCAACGGGTTGAGCGCGCTGGCGGCCTCCCTACCCGCTTACCTGAACGGTTGGGGCCCTGGCAGGGGTGTTCCGGCGCGCCACCTGCTGATCGCCTTGCCTGCCTATGCACCCCTGGCGCTGGTCTTTGGGCTGGTTGGGTTGGTGCGCGGTTGGTGGAAAATGAACCGGCGCGCTATCTTCCTGGGGCTGTGGGCTTTGGCGGCTTTCCTGCTGGCGCTGCTCTACCCGGACCGCCAGGTGGGTGACCTGGCCTGGATGCTGCTGCCGCTCTGGACGCTGGCGGCGCTGGAGATCGGCCGCTACCTGGATGTGGAGGGGCTGACGGTCTGGGAATTGGCGGGCGTGACCCTGCTGGTGGTGACCATCCTGGCCTTTGCCTGGATCGACCTGGCCGGTGTGCCCAGTTTCATGGGGGATGCGCCTTTCCTGCAAACCCGGATGCTGCTGTTCTTCGGCGCCTTGCTGCTGGCTGTATTGAGCCTGTTGCTGGTGGGGATGGGCTGGTCCGAGAAGCTGGCTGTGATCGGCGCGGTCTGGGGCTTTGGCCTGTTCCTGCTCGTTTACACACTCGGGGCCGGGATCAGTTCGGCTGGCTTGCGCCCGGAGGGTTCGCAGGAATTCTGGTCTCCCGGCGTGCAGATCGGCCAGGCAGAACTGCTCGTGCAAACAATGGATGATATCTCAGAATGGCAGAAGGGATATGATGCGTCGCTGGCGGTAACCATCCAGGGCGTGGAGTCGCCTGCCCTGCGCTGGGCCTTGCGGGGTTGGGATGTACAGGATGAGATGCCATTGGATGGAAGTTCCCCAGCAATGGTCATCACCCCGCAGGGCATCACCCTGCAGGAAGCGGCCTCCTACCGCGGCCAGGATTTCACCTGGCGGCAGACTCCCTTCTGGGATGCGGCTGCTGCCGATGGCTGGCTGCGCTGGGTGGTTGTCCGCCAGATGCCGGTGCAATCCGAGAATATCGTTCTGTGGGTGCGGAATAATCTGTTTATGGATGGGGAGTCTGATACTGGCCTCCCATAAATCGGCCACAGATTTCACGGGTTTACACAGATTGGAATTTCAAATCTGTGAAAATCTGTGCTAATCCGTGGCAAAAGATTCCATCTCTTCGTCAGGATACCTGCATGGGAAAACCCAACATCATTGCCATTGACGGCCCGGCAGCCTCGGGCAAATCCACCCTCGGGCTGCGGATGGCCGATTGCCTGGGGTATCTTTTCTTCGATACCGGTGTGATGTACCGCGCCATCACCTGGCTGGCCCTCCAGCGCGGCGTGGATATCTACGATGAACCGGCTGTGACTTCATTGGCGGAATCCAGCGTGATCGATATTGCCACAGCCTCGAAACGTGATGGCCGCGCCTGCGATGTGCTGGCGGACGGTGCCGATGTCACCTGGGAAACGCGCCGTCCCGAAGTGGACGCCAATGTATCAGTCGTTTCGGCTTATGCCGGTGTGCGCAAGGCGTTGAGCTTACAGCAGCGCCGCATCGGCCTGCGAGGCGGGGTGGTGATGGTCGGTCGCGATATTGGCACCGTGGTGCTCCCTGAAGCTGATCTGAAGGTCTACCTGGATGCCTCGGCGGAAGTGCGCGCCCGCCGCCGCTACGATGAGATCATCGCCCGCGGTGAGCAGGCAGATTATGAGCAGATCCTGGCCGGGGTGCGCAGGCGGGACGCGATCGATTCCACCCGGGCGGTGGCACCGCTACGCGCTGCGGAGGATGCCGTAATCGTTGATTCAGATCATATGGATGCAGACCAGGTTTTTCAATATGTGAAAGGGTTGTGCACATGAAGCCCTACCGTGTCGCTTTCTGGCGGCGGTTGGTGCGTCCCATCATCCGGGGAGCCCTCCGGTCGATCTTTCGCATTCTGGCACCGGTAAGGATCATCGGAAAGGATAATATCCCCCGCAAAGGCCCCTATGTGGTGGCGATCAACCATGTTTCCCTATTTGACCCGCCGTTCATCCTGTCCTTCTTCCCGAGGCAACTGGAAGCCATGGGTGCAGTCGATATCTGGGATCGCCCGGGGCAGGGTATCCTCGCCCGGCTGTTCGGTGGAATCCCGGTCCATCGTGGCGAATACGACCGCCAGTTGATCGATACCGTTCTCAATGTCCTGCGCTCCGGTCACCCCCTGCTGATCGCGCCAGAGGGGGAACGCTCGCACGTCACCGCCATGCAGCGCGGCAAGCCGGGCGTGGCGTATATCCTGGATGAAGCCCGGGTGCCAGTCCTGCCGGTGGGGATCGTTGGCACTACCGATGATTTCTGGCAGCGGGCAACGCGCGGGGAACGCCCGCAACTCGAAATCCGGATTGGAGAACCGTTCAACCTGCCTTTGCTCGAAGGCAAGGGCAATGAACGACGTGAAGCCCGGCAGCGCAATGCAGATCTGGTCATGCAGCATGTCGCGGCCTTGCTTCCCGAGGAATATCGAGGGGTTTATGCAGACAAAGCCATCCAGCCCGGAAAAACCGGTCAGTGACATCTGGCGGCCGGAATTGACCCGGTTGCCTGCCCGCACTTTCCGCCTGCGCCTGACCCGCTGGTTCCTGCGCGGCCTGGCGCGTTTCCTCGTTTTCCTATGGACGAAGCCTGAAGTTTATGGCCTGGAGAATTACCCCAGGAAAGGCCCGGCATTGCTGGTTATGAACCACCTGGGGGATCCGGATGGTGCGCTCATTCTGGCATACCTCGCACCCATCCCCGAGTTTCTTGGAAAGATCGAATTGATCGATATCCCGGTCCTGGGCCCGCTCATGGATGCGATGGGCACGATCTGGGTTCATCGCGGCCAGCCGGATCGGAAGGCGCTCCAGGTTGCCCTGCAGGCCCTGGAGCAGGGTTACATCGTCGGGATCGCCCCCGAAGGCCGGGAAAGCCTGACTGGCGCGCTGGAAGAGGGAACAGATGGGGTGGCATTCCTGGCGCTCAAGTCAGGGGTTCCGATCGTACCGGTCACCGTGACGGGGACGGAGAACAAGCGCCTGTTTGGGAACATGAAACACTTGCGCCGTACCGCGGTCACCTTGACGATCGGGAAGGCATTCCATTTGCCGGCGGGTATCCCTCGTTCTGAAGGGACGCGACAGATCATGGAGGCGCTGGCGCGGCAACTCCCGCCTGAATATCGAGGGGTTTATGGTTATGTGGCTGTAATAAAATGAGATTGCACCGCATGCTATAATGATGGCACCTCGCCTGCACATGATGCGCATATGACACCTGTGCTTTCCCTGCTTACCGATTCACCCTATGTCAATCTCCTTCCATCCATCATGGATTGGGCTGGCTGGGTGGTACTTCTCTTGGGCATTGTGCTGGCTTTGGTGCGCTGGCGCGGCTATGAGAGGCGCAGGCCAAAAAAGGCGCTTTTCCTGGCTTTGATCCTGGCTGCGATCCCGTTGACGAATTTGTTCCTGGGCTTGCGCCTGCCTTCCGGTTCGGCATTGCCGTTGCCAGGGTTGCCCACCTCCCCTCATACCCCAACCTGGATGTTCTTCTCGTCACTGCCCTGGATGCTGGCCGGGGGGATTTTCGGTCCCCTCAGCGCTTTAATCGCCGGCTTGCTGACGGGAACCGTGCGCGCTCTTTGGGATACCCACAATCTCTTCACGGTTTTGGAGCCGGCCCTTTTGGCGGTTATTTTCAGCTCGGCCGTGTGCCAGCGCTACCGGACCTGGTTCTATCGCCTTCTTCGCCAGCCACTGCTGGTTGCTGCGGGATCCGTCCTGGTCTATGCGGCGGTTTTCGTTTGGGGGAGTGTATTCTCCGCTACGGGAACACTGGCAGCACGCCTGGATTATGCCCTGACCAATGTCGGGCCGGTCACGTTGGCTGTCTCCGCCGAATTATTGCTGGCAGGGATTTTCGTCCAGGTGGTTGCCCTGTCGATGCCGAAGTTGTGGGACCAGGGCAAGGTGCTGGAACCTTCACCGGCTGAAAAGAGCCTGCAAGCGCGTTTCCTGCTGGCGTCAGGAACCATTCTCTCTGTGTTGTTGGTATTCTTGCTGCTGGGCAATTGGATTGTGGCTGGCAATGCAGCCCGCAAGATGATACAGGAACGCATGCAGGGCACTGCCACGATGGCTACCGAAAGTATCCCATTCTTCCTGGGAACTGGTCAGAGCCTGGTTGCATCGATTGGAAACGATCCGCGTTTATTGGCAGAGTCACTTTCATCAATGGACGCGGCTCTACAGGAACATATCCGTTCAGTGGCCTTCTTCGAACAATTCATCCTGGTCGACCTGAACCGAAGCATCCTGGCGATGTATCCGGCGTTGGGTGCTGGCGAATTGCGCCTCGCGCAGGATGAAATCCAGGGCATCGAACTCGCTTTTCAGGGGATCCCGAACCAGGTGTATGCCATTCCTCCTGAAACAGGCGGCGCTGCGGCGATTATCTCGTTCATGGCTGCAATCGCGGATGAATCCGGACAGGTGCAGCGTGTCTTGATCGGGCGGGTTGACTTGCTCAATAACCCCATGATCCAGCCCGTGATTAAAAGCCTGGAGGGGATGTCTGAATTAAGCGGTATGGGCCTGCTTTTGGATGAAAGAGGCGTCATCCTTTACCATCCTTCTGCCAGCCAGGTAATGACGACATTTACCGGTGAACTGGGAGCCGGGCCGCTTGCTTATGATTTTGTCGCACCCGATGGGACTCGGAACCTGGTCTATGTGCAACCGGCTGTGGGAAGCCCGTGGATCGTGGCGGTGATCGTGCCGGCCCAGCAAGCCCAGCAATTGGCACTGGATATCGCTGCCCCTCTGGCTGCCATGACCCTAACCCTGGCGTTGGTTACCTTGTTGGCGATGCGCCTGGGTCTGCGGACGGTAACCGTCTCCTTACGAAATCTGGCCAGCGAGGCGGCCCGGCTTTCCCAGGGTAAGCTGGATCATTCCCTCCAACCGGGCGGCGAGGATGAAGTGGGCCAGTTGCGGGGCGCCTTCGAGCAGATGCGTGTCAGCCTGCGCAACCGGCTGGATGAACTCAACCAGTTGCTGCTGGTGAGCCAGGGGGTGGCTTCCAGCCTGGAAATGCGGAAAGCGGTTCAACCCGTTCTGGATGCAGTTTTGAAGGGCGGGGCGAGTGCGGCGCGGGTGGCCCTGGTTCCACTTCCCCACCAGGCTGGCGAGGAAATGCCGCTGCATTTTGCCCTTGGCCCCTCACAAGACAAGTATGCGCACATGGATGAACTCATCCTGGAACTGGTGAGGAAGCAGGAGCGCCTGGTCCTGCCATCCCTGGCCCGGGCCCGCAGCCTGGGGTTTTCACCGGATAAACCACAACCGGTTTCCCTGGCAGCGATCGCCTTGCGGCATGAAGCCCGTTTCTACGGTGTGCTCTGGGCGGCGTATGAACGCCCGCAGGTTTTCTCGGAGGAGGATGTACTTTTCTTGAGCACGCTGGCCGGACAGGCTGCCCTGGCGGCTGTCAATGCCCGTTTGTTCTACTCCGCGGAGGTTGGACGCCAGCGCCTGGCAGCCATCCTCGCTTCCACACCGGATCCGGTACTGGTTACTGATCATCAAAACCGGTTGTTGCTTGCCAACCCGGCTGCCCAGCAGGTGCTTGGGGCGGAGATCAAGGCAATCGAAGGACAGCCTGCCTCGCAATCCATTACGCAGCAGAATATCCTGGATCTGCTGTTGGTATCAGAGACGGATGAACAATCCAGCGAAGTGGTGCTTCCGAACGGGCAGGTCTATTTTGCCACCGCCAAATCCGTGATCGCCGATAAGCGTCGGATGGGGAGGGTGTGCGTGCTGCGGGATGTCACCCATTTCAAGGAATTGGATGCGCTCAAATCGGAGTTCGTCTCCACCGTCAGCCATGACCTGCGCTCGCCTTTGACGTTGATACGCGGTTATGCAACCATGCTGGATATGGTGGGCCAGTTGAATGAACAGCAACACGGTTATGTCAGCAAGATCATTACCGGTGTGGAAGTGATGTCCCGGCTGGTCAACAACCTGCTGGACCTGGGCCGCATCGAAGCAGGTGTGGGTCTACAGGTGGAGGATGTAGTTCTGATGGATGTGGTCGAAGCTGTTACCGGTTCACTCCAGTTACAGGCCGGGGAGAAGAATATCCGGTTGGGGGTGGAGCTGGCACAGGGATTGCCGCGTGTCATCCGGGCAGACCGGGCCCTATTGCAGCAGGCGATCTACAACCTCGTCGAGAACGCGGTAAAGTACACACCTCAAAAAGGTAAGGTGACCTTGCGTCTCAAGCCGCGCCCGGAGGATTTCCTGGTGGAAGTGCAGGATAATGGCATTGGCATTGCTCCCGCAGACCAGCCGAGGTTGTTCGAGAAATTCTACCGTGGCTCACAGCGCGAAGCGCGCAAGCAGCGGGGTTCAGGATTGGGATTGGCGATCGTGCGTTCAATCGCTGAACGGCACGGTGGCAAGGTCTGGCTGGAGAGTCAATTGGGGGAGGGGAGTACTTTCTTCCTGTCCATCCCGTATCAGCCGAAGGGGGATGCTAACGGGAAGACAAAACCATTTGTATAGCGGAATTTCGAGTTACGATTTGTCTTCCCTCTCGATGAGGATGGTTGCTTTGGTCACCAGCGCGGCGATCGCGCCCAGGGCGGCCAGTTGGGGAGCCAGGACAGCGCCAACAACACCAAAGGTCAGCGGGATATCCACAATTATCTTATCATTCTCATCCTTGATGATGATCCTGCGGATGTTGCCCTCGTGGATCAGTTCTTTGATCTTTGCCAGCAGCATCTCGCCGGTTACCTGGAATTCTTCGGTATACACTTTGTGTTGATCCATTTTCATATCTCCTTTGCTTCTATATACGGTATTTCAACCCATAAGTATTCTTGCAGTGGCTTTCCCGAACAGGATCATAAATCCTGTGCGAGATGGATGGCAAATTCACAGGCATCATCCCCCTTGGAAACTGATTTGACAATTTCGATTCGGACTGGTTTGCCGGTTGCACCCTCCCATTGCTGGCGGTACCAGCCTGCTCCGCAGTTGCAAAAGGCAAGCGGCATGCCCTGGTCCATGTGATCCCGCAATAGGGGACAGAAGCAGTAGGCTCTTCGTTTCTCCAATGGGTTGGTGGCGTTGGCAAATCCTTCCGGGTCGCGTGGATTTTT
>JBFYSM010000021.1:0-4261 GCA_041301605.1 Chloroflexota bacterium
TTTTGGATGCCAATCAGGCTTCCCAACTCTTACCCGATTACATAGCCTTCTACCTGGTTTTCCCCCTCGACCCGGAAAGTTGCAGCTATTCCATGCGGCCTGTTCTGGCTCGACCTTATCCAGAACGTACAGGTGATGTGGTTGCAGATGTGACGACAGCATTGAACCTTCTGTTCAAATTTAATTTGCCCAACCTGGGTGTGTTCACCAATCCCCTGTTACCTGCCAATCATAACCTGGTGGATATTACCGTTACGGGCGGGTCGATGACCCTCTACCTGGGAGGTGATCCTGCCAGGACGGACAACCCATGCATAAACCACCAAATGCGCGACCAGATTTTTGCCACCATCCGTCAGATTGCCGATGATTTTGGCATCTATGATGTTGTGCCCTATCTGGATTCGAATCTGTACGATGATTACATGATCGGTAAGTAGGTTTGGTAATGACTGCAAAACCACGCTGTGGAGCGATCATCCAAGGGCGTATGGCTGCCTCCCGCCTGCCGGGTAAGGTTCTGATGGATATTTGCGGCCAAACAATGCTGGCGCGGGTGGTGGAGCGGACGCGCCATGCTGAAAATGTGGATGAGGTTATTGTGGCAACCACAACCGATCCCGCTGATGACCCGGTGGCCGATTTCTGCCGGGAGCGGGGCTATCCCTGCTTCCGCGGCAGCCAGTACGATGTTCTCGACCGCTATTACCAGGCCGCGCGAGTTGCCCGGACCGATATCCTGGTGCGGATCACGGCCGATTGCCCGGTGGTCGACCCGCAGTTGATCGATCGAACGGTTGGTGAGTTTGTCAAAGCCAATGCCGACTTCGCCGCCAACCGCCTCCCACCGCCCTGGCACCGCACCTACCCGATTGGGCTGGATGTGGAAGTTTGTGCTTTTTCCGGGCTGGAGAAGGCCTGGAAGGAAGCCGACCAGCCGCACCAACGCGAACATGTCATGCCGTTTTTCTACGAGGGCATCCCTGCCGATGCTACCGTGACCACGGAACCGGTCACCATCTACTGGTCCCCGCGCGGCTTCCGGGTTGCTTACCTGAACCATTCCCATGATTATGGTTCCCTGCGCTGGACGGTTGATACGCCCGAAGACCTGGAATTGCTCCGGCAGGTCTACCTCCGATTCGACTGCCGCGATGATTTCTCCTGGCTGGATGTTTTGGAACTCTTCCAGCGTGAACCGCAACTGGCGCAGATCAACGCCGCCGTTCACCACAAGGCATACAATGACCTGGATTCGAGAGCGAAGTGAAATGAGCGAACTTGTGCAAAATTGTCCCCTCTGCGGTGGCAGCCACAGCAACCTTTTCGACCAGCGCGATTTCAAAGGCCAGGTTGTGGCGAACCGCGTTTGCACATCCTGTGGACTGGTGTTCCAATCCCCGCGCATGACGGAAGGAGAAGCGGCGGAATTCTACGAACGTGAATACCGCCTCCTCTACCAAGGCGGGGAAGATCCAACTATCAAAGACCTGGCTGTCCAGCAGGCGCGGGCCGCTTCCCTGTTGGCTTTCCTGAAGCCGCATGTACAGGAATTGTCCCGTCACCTCGATATTGGCTGTTCGACCGGCTTGCTCCTGCAGGAAGTCGGCAAGGCCTATGGCTGCCAGGCCGCTGGCGTGGAACCGGGGGCTGCCTACCGTGAGTATGCCAGCCAAAAAGGCTTGACGGTTTACGACTCCCTGGATTCGCTAAAGGAGAAGGATGGGGCGCGTTTTGAACTGATCAGCATGGCGCATGTGCTCGAACACCTGCCGGACCCGGTCGACTATCTTTCCAGCCTGCGCGAGATGCTCCTCGGACCGGATGGCTGGCTGCTGGTCGAGGTGCCGAACCTGTATTCCCATGACTGTTTCGAAGTGGCCCACCTGACATCCTTTAGCGCCCATACATTGACCCAAACGCTCCAGAAGGCTGGTTTCCAGGTGGTCAGGCTGGAAGCGCACGGTCGCCCGTATTCTGAGATTGTTCCGTTTTACCTGACCGCCATAGCCCAACCCTTGAAGGGTGGCGTTCGTTGGGAGATCATCCCGGAGCGGAATGTTGCCCTGAAACGGCGGATCGGGTTGTTCCGCCGCCGCCTGCTGGCCCGTCTGGCGCCCGGCAAAGTTTGGAAAGCGGTTTGATCTGATGACCCTGCTGACGATATTCACGGCCCCCAAGCCTTTCACCGATCCCCACATTGCCACCATCCAGCGCAATGCGATCCGTTCGTGGCAGCAGCTTGGCCCGGATGTGCAGGTGATGGCGGTTGGGGATGAAGAAGGCCTTGCGGAAACAGCATCCGAATTGGGCGTTATGCACCTCCCGCGGGTGGACTGCACGCCGGGCGGGACTCCGCTGATCAGTTCGATCTTTCGGCTGGCGCGTGAGAATAGCGAAAGCCCATTACTGGCATACATCAATGCGGATATCATCGTGATGGCAGATTTCCTCGCCGCCGCGCGGCGGATGATGGAATTGGTCGATCATTTCCTGCTGATTGGCCGCCGCTGGGATCTGGATGTGCGCGCGGAATTGGATTTCACCTCCGGCTGGGGGGAGCGGCTGAGACAGCAGGTGCAACAATCTGGTCGCCTGCATCCGCCAATGGGCAGTGATTACTTTATGTTCCCGCGCGGCTGCTTCACCGATATCCCGGATTTTGCCGTCGGGCGCGCCGGCTGGGATAACTGGATGATATACCATGCCCGCCAGCAAGGCTGGCTGACGGTGGAAGGAACCCCTTCTGTAACCATCATCCACCAGCAGCATGATTACAGCCACCTGCCCGGCCAGGTTTCCTACTCCACCCACCCGGAAAGCGATGAGAACCGCCGGTTGGCTGGCGGGCGGTTAAACACCCGTTACACCCTGGCAGATGCGAATTACCAGCTAAAGAACAACCGCATCCGCCCTTCCAAGTGGACCCTGCCGCGCCTCCTGCGTCACCTGGAACTCTGGCTCCTGGCGCGCAATGATCCGCCGAAACGGGCGTTCACCGTGCTGTATAACCGGGTCTATGCCTGGCGGACGAAGTTACAAACGCATTGATATTTGATTGGATGTGAGCGATGAGAAAAGGACAGAATCCTGCCAAAACCCTAAACCAGGTTGCCAAGCCGGAGCGGATCACGGTGGCGGTACTGAACTATATCCCCTTCGTCAGCGGTTTCTTCGCCGAGATGCCGGAGGTGCTCAAAGCCTGCCTGACCAGCCTGCGTAACGATCCCGGCCTGCCGTTCGACCTGATGGTGTTCGACAACGGCAGTTGCGATGAAATCAAAAAATATCTCCTGGACGAGCAGGCTGCCGGACGCATCCAATACCTGATCCTTTCGGAGAAGAACCTGGGCAAGGGTGGCGCCTGGAATATCATCTTTGGCGCTGCGCCGGGCGAGATTGTGGTCTATGCGGATAACGATGTATTCTTCTATCCGGGCTGGTTGAAACGCTCGGTGGAAATCCTGGAAACGTATCCCAAAGTCGGCATGGTGACAGCCCGACCATTCCGTGGCAAACCGGACCAGCAAACCAACACGCTGGCTTGGGCACAACAGAACCCTGACGTGAAGTTGGAACAAGGACAATTTGTATCATGGGAGTCGTATCTTGAATTTGCGATGAGTCTTGGCAAGGAAGAAGAAGATGTGCGCCCTTTGTATGATTCATCCATCGATTATCGTCTGACGTACAATCATGTGCCCGCCCACATTGGAGCATCGCATTGGCAATTCACTACATACAAATCCATCATTCAGCAATTCTTGCCTTTTGATATGGATAAACCGATGGGGCAGGTGCGCCAGTTGGATGATCGAGTGAACGAAGCTGGTTACTTGAGACTGATGGTACCTGATCCTTTGGCGATGAATATGAGCAATACCCCTGTTGTAGCCACCATGAAAATGATCAAGAATACCCCGGAAAAACCTCGGGCGGGCTTGGGGCAGTGGTTGCTTAACAACCGGCTCATCAAGGCGGGTTTACTTGCAGTGTATGATCGAATTTTCCAGTTGTACTATCGTGATTGATGCCAAATACCAAAGCAGGATGTAGAACTTTCGAATGAAAACAATTCTGGTCGCTTTAGATCATGGCCTCGCCCATGCTTACTTTTTGGAAACAGAGCTTCCGAGATTACTGGTGGAAAAAGGCGCACGGATCGTATGCCTTGTTCCCAGAGCCTTTCTCCCTTCCCTGATGAAGAATTATGCCCAGGAAAATGTGATATTCGACTCGCTGCGGGATGATTTGCTGAACC
>JBFYSM010000039.1:0-5104 GCA_041301605.1 Chloroflexota bacterium
CCAAGTCACGTACACAACTCATGGTAGACCGCTTGCGCGAACTCCAGGCATCATCGCCAGATATCGAAGCCTCAGCAGTGGTCAGTGTGGATGGCCTTAGCATAGCTTCAGCTTTGCCTCAGGGTGTTGAAGAGGATCGCGTATCTGCGATGTCGGCGGCCATGTTGTCTTTGGGCGAAAGGATCGCCACAGAACTGGGCCGTGGTTCGCTGGAGCAGGTTTATATCAAAGGGGAAAAAGGCTATGTAGTCTTGATGTCCGTTGGTGAAGAGGCAGTGCTTACAGCCTTAGCCCGTGAGCAGGCGAAACTTGGCCTCATTTTCCTGGACATGCGCCGGGCTACTGAAGACCTTGAAAAACTGATCTGAAGGTAAAACAAATTATGGAGCAAATCCCGAAAAGCGGTTACTTCTACGCCAACAAATTCACTCGAATTGCACTTCAGGCTTATGAAGAAGTGATGGGGAAGAATGGTTTGAATGCCATTCTGAATTTGGCCTCTTTGGGCTACTTGGTGGACAATTATCCTCCCGATAACCTGGAGCGTGAATTCGATTTCGCTGATTTCACAGCCTTACATGTTGCACTGGAAGAGATGTATGGTCCGCGTGGCGGGCGTGGTTTGGCGTTGCGCGCCGGAAGGGCAACATTCAATGATGCCCTGAAGAGCTTTGGAGCTCTGGCTGGTGTTGGTGATCTGGCCTTTAAAGTATTGCCTCTGGTGGCCAAGGTCCGCATTGGACTTCCTGCAAGTGCCAAGATCTTTTCTCAAGTTACCGATCAATTGTCATCTGTTGAAGAGAAAGATGATTCATTTGTCTGGACGATCCATCGTTGCCCAATCTGCTGGGGCAGGAAAGGTGCCGACAAGCCAGTCTGCTATATCTCCACCGGTTTGTTGCAAGCCATGCTGACCTGGGTCTCTGGAGGATTGGAATTTCGAGTCAACGAATCGAAATGCTGTGCTGTTGGCGATGAAGTCTGCGAGTTTGTCATTCAGAAAGAACCAATTTCATAAGGGAGTTCCATGATCGAGGCCAAGCCCAAGATCCTCATCGTTGAAGATGACCTGGATATAGCCGAAATGCTGAACGCGTATTTTCGCGTGCAAGGCTATGAGGTTTTTACCGTGAACTGGGGGGAGGATGGTGTACGTGCTGCCCAGACCGTTTTGCCGGAACTGATCATCCTCGACATTCGTTTACCTGATATCGATGGCTATGAAGTAGCTCGTCGCGTGCGTTCCAATCGCAAAACCCAGACTGTTCCCATTATCTTCCTGACGGAAAAACGGGAGCGCGCTGACCGTTTGCGCGGCTTGGAACTCGGTGCGGATGACTATATTACCAAGCCATTCGATGTCCAGGAGTTGCGTATCCGCGTGCGAAATGCACTCCTGCGGGCCAGCCAAAGCAGCCTTACCAATCCAGTCACGGGTTTGCCGGAAGGCAGGTTGGTGGATGAGCACCTAGAGGGCTTTCTTACCAAAAAAGATTGTTCAGTGCTGGTTATCTCCCTGGAAGGTTTGGATTCCTTCCGGGAATCATATGGCTTTGTAGCGTCGGATGATGTTTTGCGGGCTGTCAGCCTTATGGTTCAAAACGCGATCCGCGAGTCGAATACGGCGGATGCTTTCCTGGGTCATTTAGGAGCAACAGATTTTGTGATTATTCTCCAATTGGGCAGTCCGGCGCAAATTGAAGAGCGTATTCGTACACGATTGGAGCAATCACTGGATTATTTCTACCCTATCCGGGACCGTGAACAGGCACTCCCGGCTGGCAGGCGTCTCTCGATCAAGATTGGCGAATTGAATTCCAATCAAGGTTCGTTTGGGAATCTGGATGATTTGAAGGCAAATCTCTTGCGAACAAGAAGCAGGTAAACCTTGCAAGTCAAGGTTATTATTCCAACATACAACGAAGCGGAGAACCTGCCCGGGCTGGTCTCCGCTTTATTCGCTCTTCCCCTCGATTTGAGCGTGCTTGTGGTGGATGATAACAGCCCGGACGGAACCGGACAGTTGGCAGATGACTTGGCTGTCAGTTATCGCGGCCGTTTTGATGTAATCCGTCGCTCTGGCAAGCTGGGATTGCGTTCGGCTTACCTGCAAGGGTTTCAGTTGGCTTTGACTGACCAGGTGGATGCAATTGCCCAAATGGACGCTGACTTCTCTCATGCTCCCAACTCGTTGGTGGAGATGGTCGCTGCCATACGGGATTGCGACGTGGTGCTGGGGTCCCGCTATGTAACCGGTGGGAGCGTTGATGATCGCTGGTCACCCTGGAGGAAAAGGCTCTCGCGTTTCGGGAATTTCTATGCCCGCGCCATCCTTGGCTTGCCGTTCAAGGATGTAACCACCGGCTTTCGAATATGGCGGCGCGAAACATTACAGGGTATGCCTCTTGATAGGATCCAGGCCAATGGCTACGTTTTCCTGGTGGAGATGGCTTATCTGGCCCATTGCCTGGAGTATCGTTTTGGGGAGGTGCCGATTTATTTTGCTGATCGCAAGTGGGGAAAATCAAAGATGTCGTTCCACATTCAATTTGAGGCGGCTTTAAGGGTCTGGCAGGTGTGGTGGAAATATAGAAGGTTTCGTCAAGCGGGCCACCTGGCAAGAGTTGCCTGATCTACTCAGTGATTACTGCTTCTGTCAGTTTTCTCCATTCTTCTAGGGTTAAAGTCTCTGCGCGGCGTTGCGGATCGATATCTGCCTGATCCAAAAGGGGCTCCAAGCGGGGACGCGCGATCAAGGCACTCAGTGCATTGCGGATGGTTTTCCGTTTCTGCCCAAAACCGGCCTTTGTCAATCGAAAGAAGCGCGGCAGCAGGTGAACGGGGATAACAGGCGTGGCGTAAATCTCAACGCGCACAACAGCTGAATCGACTTTTGGCGGAGGGTAGAATGCCGAGGCGGGTATCGTTGCAGTAATGAATGGTTCGCCATAAACCTGAACACTCAAGGCCAGAAGGCTCATTTTCCCAGAGCTGGCACAGATGCGTTCGGCAACTTCCTGTTGCACAGTCAACACCAAGCGGCGCGGGCGGATGTCACTTTCCAGCAAGTGGCGGATCACGTTGGATGTGATGTAATAAGGGATGTTTGCTACCACCAGGTAATCTTCCCTATTGATCAAATCCGATGGGTTTATTTTTAGGATGTCGCCATGAACCAAACGGACATTACCGTAGGGGGCGAGTGTGGTTTCCAGGACCGGGAACAGGTCCCCATCCAATTCGACTGCCACCACGGAGCCAGCACTCAGGGCCAGGTAGCGGGTCAGGTTGCCCAAACCAGGCCCGATTTCCAGGACAGTATCATCTTTTTCCATCCCGGCTGATGAAACAATTCTCTGCAGGGCGCGTTCATCCTGCATGAAGTTCTGCCCCAGGCCCTTTCTCGGGTGCAGGCTATACTGGCGTAACAGGGACGGGATGTTGATGGGCGGAAGGGATACAGGTTGCATATCAGGGTAGAACGTACAAAATGACGCTGGGCACGGGGGTCAGGAAGTAGACCGTTGTCCAGTATGAGTACAGGCTGGAGCGGTAGAGAGCCCATTCTTCTTCAGACCAGCCAAGATCTATCCAGTAACGATCCTCGAAACTCACGCCGTTGTCTTCGATGGTCGCGAATCCATAATCGGGCACGTAGACTGGTTGGCCTCGCATCACCCGGTACCAGGGAATCTCCACCCCAATCACTCCCTTCTGGACTGGTTTGCCCGAGGCCGTGTAGTAGTAACACCTGGATGCCATGCTGTTGCACGGGGAGTAGTTCGTTGCATAAACGTAAAGCGACCGCCAGTATTCGATTGGCCCATCCGGGGTTTGCGTGGTACGGATGACGATTCGGGTTCCATAGCCTACCACTTCATCCTTGGGCGGGCGGATGACTGTTTCACCTTCCGTCTGACGGGATGTTTCCACACCATCCTCATACCGTACGCGTACCCGGCTGATTGCCAACCCATCTTCGCCTACCTGGATG
The DNA here is from genome assembly GCA_041301605.1 of Chloroflexota bacterium. Taxonomy (GTDB): domain Bacteria; phylum Chloroflexota; class Anaerolineae; order Anaerolineales; family Villigracilaceae; genus VGNO01. The sequence goes on from JBFYSM010000039.1 coordinate 3,995, forward strand.
ATGGATTGCTGGTCGAGTTCAAGGTCGGCGGTTGGCTGGAAGTCGGTGGTGTAGGGCAGGATTTTTTGCGTGAGCGTAACCACCTCCTGCACGCGCACAACCTGGATCTGGCCATCCTCAGGGATTGGCTCAGAATCAGGTGGAATGCTGTAATCCAACCCCTGGAGGGAGATGCCCGCCTCGGCCAGTGCCTGCTCTACCGTTTCTGCTGCAGAGCGCACCTGGGCCGATCGCCCTTCCACCGTTATGGAGAGATCGCGTGCAGGCTGGTAGGTAATTTCCATATTACCCATGATGGGGGTTTCAGCTGGTGGACTGAGACGGTCGGCCGCGTACAGGGAGAATCCAGCTTCCTCCAGCGCCTGCCCGACATTCAGTGCAGAAGTATGGATGGACTGGGTTTCACTGTTGGGTTGGATGATGGCAACGGTGACTGCCCTGCGAACCTGGATGGTATACACATCGGCAACGGGCAATGTTTCATCCGGATCGACCGTTACACCGTTAAACAACAACCGATCGTTGAGCCCAAGGGAGATCCCAACTTCGTCCAGCAGCCTGGATGGCAGGCGGCTGGAACTTTTAAGGGTATGGAATTGATCCCCATCGAGAATGTTTATTGTGGTTTGAGTAATGGGCTGGCAGGCCGCCAAAACCAGCAGTAGGGTTACTACCAGCCAGTTAATTCGTCTCATGTATGTGATTGTAACACTATCTATTTGTTATCTTTTTCCCATCGCCGGATGGCATTTTCCAGGCAGGTGGTACGGGTTGCGTTTGGGGAGATTCGTTTCTCGAATTCCAGGAGCCGTTCGACAACAGCCGGATCCCCTCCAACCTTGCGCAGCAATTCGCTATAATGCGTCTGTTGCCTCTGCGCTTCGACGAGGAAGATTTCGGACGGGTGCGGATCCTGCCCGAAGATGCGGCGGAAGAAGGCTTTCACGGACCCCAAAAATCCATGTTCCGTCTTCGAGACAGTTACATCTGTATCATCATCTTCTTCCGGCTCGTACAGGTTCACACCACAATGGGGACAACGCGATGATGAGATATGCACGTAAGCGCCGCAACGAGCGCATTCGATTTCGTTTTCTGCAGGAGGAGGGG
>JBFYSM010000069.1:0-3669 GCA_041301605.1 Chloroflexota bacterium
TCGATCAGCGTACTTTATCGTTTCAAATGACTGGGAATTGAATTCATCACCATGTCACCCAATTCCAGGTATATTTTCGGATTTTGTATCTTGTTCCTCCTGTTGGCAGCCTGTTCACCAAACGCCAGCCCCTCAGTCTCCGTGACTCCTGGCCCAACAAGAACTCTGCTGCCTGCCACAGCGACAGTTAACCCTTCACCAGTATCTACCGTTACAAATCGAGTTGATCCCCTGGTTGTTCTCTCGTTGTTCGATGGCTGGAATGCACATCTCTTTACCTATTCGACCAGCATTGCTGCTTTCACTCAGTTAACCGCTGATCCATGGGATGATATTACACCGGCCATCAGCCCGGATGGGAAAAAACTGGCGTTTGCCTCCCGCCGCAATGGTTACTGGGATCTCTACCTGCTGAACCTGGAAACTGGGGAGACCACGCGCCTCACCGATACGCCTGAGTATGAGGCTGCCCCTTCCTGGTCACCGGATGGCCGCTGGCTGGTGCATGAGATGTACATTGATGGCAACCTGGAACTCGTCGTCCGCTCGGTAACGGACCTCGAGCAGGCTGCCATCCGCCTGACCGAATCGCCTGCTGCAGACCATTCGCCGGATTGGTCGCCGCAAGGCCGGCAGATTGCATTCGTATCCAACCGGGGAGGTGAGAGTGAAATCTGGATAGCCGACCTGGATAAGACCGATGAAGACCGTTACCTGAATGTCAGCAACAATACGCGCGGGGCTGAGAATCTCCCAGCCTGGTCACCGGATGGGATGTGGCTGGCCTGGTCGGTCGCTTCCTATGAAACCGGCCTAAGCTCAATCGTCCTCCTGGATAACCGCCAACCCCAGTTTCCGCCACGTTACCTGGGAGATGGGAACTGGCCTGTGTGGCTTGATTCATCCCGCCTCCTGACCCGTTTTTCGATCCCGAACCAATCCTTTTTCAACCTTTATGCCGTGCCATCCGGAGAGGTAATCCAGACACTGGTGCCGTTGCCCGGAACCTTGCGTGGCCTGGCAGCCGCTGGCGCCTCCCTCGGGTTTGATTCGCTGCAGGGGCTCGAAGTTTCGCCCGTTCCGCCGCTGGTGGTGCCAGTTACAGCCACCCCCGATCCGGAGTTACCGGTGGGTCGTTCAGTGCTGGTTGAAATCCCCGATACGCAGGCGCTCCATTCTCACCTGCATGATGATGTCGATGAGGCTTTCGGTGCCTTGCGGGAACGTGTAGCGCTTGAAGCCGGGTGGGATGCACTAGCCAGCCTGGAGAATGCATTCGTGCCACTCACCACACCGCTGGATCCTGGCCTGGGGGAGGATTGGTTGTACACCGGGCGGGCATTCGTCATCAATTCCCTTCTCGTACAGGCTGGTTGGGTGGCTGCAGTCCCGGATGAGTATGGGCAGCAAACATACTGGCGCGTTTACCTGCGCTGCCGTGCCCAGGATGGCTCGATGGGTGAACCCTTGCACCAGATTCCGTGGGATTTCATGGCCCGCTACAGTGGCAACCCGGCAGCATATGACCAGGGAGGCGCTCGAATGAGTGAGATCCCAGCCGGTTATTGGGTGGACCTGACCGCCCTGGCGCAGGCTTATGGCTGGGAACGGCTGCCTGCACTCCCCAACTGGCGGGTTTATTTCAATGGCGCCCGGCTGGGTGAATTTGTCATCACTTCCGGGTTGGATTGGTATTCGGCCATGCGGCAGATCTACCCGCCTGAAGCCCTGGTCACGCCGACAGTTGTCGTTCTACCCACACCCACGCCAACCGTAACGCCCTGGGGATATAAAACACCCACCCCAACATTGACTCCTACGCCGCGCCCGACCCTGACCCCCATACCATGATGAAGCCAACCCGACTGATCTCGGCGGTTGTTATCTGTCTGGCATTGTTGATGGTCGCCTGCCAACCTGTCCTGGAAACGAACCCTGCCACGCCAACAACTTTCTTCGTCTCGACAGCGACTGAGATGCCAACAGAACCCTGCCTGGGGCAGGATTGTCTGCCTTCATTGGGAACCGAGACATCGGATCCGATGCGATTCGTATTGCCCACCCCGGGTGCAGAACCGGTTTCTTCCTGGCGACCACCGTTGTATCCGATCCCCTGGGCGCCATCCATATTCGATCATTTTTATTTTCCCCGCCCGATTGCGGCGGATACGATCAACTGGCCGCTGCCGGATTATCGTTATGGTGGCGTATTGCTGAAATCGAGTTCGACGCATACCGGGATCGATATCCCCGCCGCACTGGGTACACCGGTCCTGGCGGTTGGTCCGGGGGATGTTATCTGGGCAGGGTGGGGACTGTTTACCGGTGACCTGCAGAATGAAGAAGACCCGTACGGCCTGGCAGTGGTGATCCGGCATGATTTTGGGTACGATGGTCAACGCTTGTACACCGTGTATGCGCACATGCGACAGGTGGCTGTGGTTCCGGGACAGTGGCTGGACACGGGCGAAATATTGGGCCAGGTGGGCGCGACCGGCCACGCATCCGGGTCGCACCTGCATTTTGAAGTCCGCCTGGGATCGGGGGATAATTTCAGCACTCGCAATCCCGAGTTATGGCTGGCGCCCCCGCAAGGGTTGGGGGTGCTGGTGGCACGCATTACCGACTTCTATAAAAAACCATTGGATAGCGTTCCGATCAGTGTCGAATCCATTTCCAGTGGGCAGACCTGGGAAGTACATACCTATCGTTCGGAGGAGGTAAATTCAGACGATTACTACCGCGAAAATATGGTTCTGAGCGACCTGCCGGCTGGCAAGTACCTGGTGTCTGTGCCATACAAGGATACGGTGCAAGAACTCGAGATCGAGGTGTATCCGGGTCAGGTGACTTATTTCTCTTTCCGTGGTTTTCTGTTGTTCAACCTGGATCTGCCTTCCGTACCCGAACCGGATAGCCTGCAAACCCCGTCCCCTTGACGTTTCGAACATCTGTGCTATACTCGGTCAATGTCTGCCCAGGTTGTGTGCTGCAAGTATTGCCAGTTACCTGGACCTAACACTGAAAGTCAGGCGTTGGTCTGATTACCAATAACCGATTTGGAGAGAATAAGATGGCAAGAAAATCACAAGATTCCGGAAGCCAAATGGATGAAGCCCGCAAAGCGATGTTGGATAAAGCCCTGGGAGACATCGTGAAACGCTATGGCGATGGTTCGATCATGCGCCTCGGGGAAGCCCATAGCATGATGGTGGAAATCATCCCCACTGGCTCACTTTCGTTGGATATTGCGCTGGGTGTTGGCGGCATCCCGCGTGGACGCATTACCGAAATTTATGGCCCCGAGTCATCCGGCAAGACCACCATCTGCCAGCACATCGTTGCCGAGGCGCAGCGGCTGGGTGGTACGACTGCTTTTGTGGATATGGAGCATGCGCTTGATCCGGCTTATGCTGCCAAATGCGGCGTGGATATCGACAATCTATATGTTTCCCAACCGGACACAGGGGAACAGGCGCTCGAGATCACGGAAACCCTGGTACGCTCCGGGGCGATCGACCTGGTGGTGATCGACTCGGTCGCCGCGCTGGTTCCTCGCTCCGAGATCGAAGGCGATATGGGCGATGCCCAGATGGGTGCCATGGCACGCCTGATGTCGCAGGCCTTGCGCAAGCTTTCCGGGGCCATCAACCAGACCAAGACAGCGGT
>JBFYSM010000073.1:0-3653 GCA_041301605.1 Chloroflexota bacterium
TGGTACCCGGGGGGGCAATGAAGATCAAGGGCATAGCCAGGACCGAACCGATGATCATTGTCCACAGGATGACATTCAGGAAGACAGCCGCTCCTGTTTTCTTTTCGTCCCCCTCGAATACTGGTGGCGCAAGGATTTGTGGAATTCTGCTCTTCATTTTTCGCCTTTAATGCTGCACATTGGATACCGGGATCGTGAAATAGAATGTTGCACCGATACCGGTTTCCGATTCAACCCAAATCTTCCCGCCGTGCACTTCGATGATGCGCCTGACCAGTGCCAAGCCCACCCCGGTACCATCGATGGAAGGGTTCAGCTTATTGAACAGGCCGAAGATCTGCTCGTGGAATCTGGGCTCGATCCCGATCCCGTTGTCCTTCACGAAGAATACAGGGTTTCCATCCCGTATCTCGCAACCGATCTCGATCCTGGGTACAGGTTGGTCGCCCATGAACTTGGCGGCGTTATCGACCAGGTTCTGCAGCACTTCCACCAGGCGCTGGCGATCCCCGTGAACGCTGGGGAGATCCGCCTGGATGCTGACGGTGACGCCGCGTGCCTCGAGCCGCCCGCGAGCGGCAGCCAACGCTTCATGGACCAGCTCTTCGAACGCCGCTGTCTCTGGCGGGTTCATCAGGCGGCCGATGCGCGAGAGTTCGAGCAGTTCATCCAGCAGGAGCTTCATCTTGCTGACGGCTTCCTTGATCCGTTGACTGTCATGCCGGACGCGCTCGATGTTCCCCGCCGTTGCATCTTCTTCGAGGTAACCCAGGAAGCCGGTGATGGTGATGAGTGGCGATTTCAGATCATGCGAGACAGTATAAGTGAAACGCTCCAATTCGGCATTCTTCGATTCCAGCTCTTTGATCAGCGCCTTGTGTTCCTCCTCGATCTGTTTCCGTTCCTTGAGTTCCTTTTGTAAACGCCGATTGGCCTGGAACAACGACTCGGTGATCAGACGGACCATGAAAGCAGTTGCGATCACTACAAGCGAGGCTGAAAAAAAGTCTCCGGGTACACTGTGTGTCCAAGGATTGGGAGTGTAGATCCCCGCAAGCTCACCGAAAACCAGCCAGGCAATGCAGCCCACGCTGAACAAGGTCAGCAGGATCATGGTTCGTTTGCGGGTCACCAGGCTGGCGATGATCAGCACGGCCGGGAATCCCAGGATGCTGATATTATGAACCCCCTGCCCGCGGGTTGCCAGCAGGGTCATCAGGGCAATCATGGTCAGCGCCATGAAAGTGGCAGCCCCCTCGAATTTCTGGCGATGGATCAAATAAAGTGAAAGCAGGGCTGGCAGCATGAACATCCCGGTAAATACTGCCTCCGTGAAGTTATGATTCGAAAGGAGGATGAAAATCCCTGCTACCAGTGATACCAGCATCAAGCCTGCGAACCAGTTGAAGATCTTGGCAATGCGGTGCGTATCCCCATATACGCTCAAGGGATTGGTATTGCTGGTAGGGTTCGATGAGGAAGTCATAAGTATTTTCCTGGATAAGGTTTGCCATTATTGAATATCAGGAACATTTTACCGCGTGTATTGACACCCCATCATTACGTAAAAGTTAAGGCGACCCACCGGGTCGCCCTTTCACGATATCGCAATTCCCGCCTATCGTTTCAGCATCCGGTATTTCACCCGGTGCGGGGTGAGATCCTTCCCGTACGTCTCCCGCATGTGCGTTTCATAATCGCTCCAATTGCCCAGGAACAGGCGCGCCTGGCTCTCGCCTTCGAAGGCCAGGATGTGGGTGCAGATGCGGTCCAGGAACCAGCGGTCGTGGCTGACCACGATGGCGCATCCGGCGAACTGTTCCAGGGCTTCCTCCAGCGCCCGCAGGGTATTGACATCCAGGTCGTTGGTCGGCTCGTCGAGCAGGAGAACGTTGGCGCCCTCCTTGAGCGTCCTGGCCAGGTGGACGCGGTTGCGCTCGCCGCCGGATAGCGTTTCCACGCTCTTCTGCTGGTCGCTGCCGTGGAAGTTGAACGAGGCGCAGTAGGCGCGCGAGTTCATCCGGCGCGTTCCGAGCAGCAGTTCATCTTTGCCGTCGCTGATCGCCTCCCAGACGGTTTTCCCGGCCTCGAGCGGGCGCATCTGATCGGCGTAGGCCAGCTTGACGGTTTCGCCAACCTTGATCGAGCCGTCATCGGGTTGCTCCTGCCCGGTGATCATCCGCAGCAGGGTGGTCTTGCCCGACCCGTTCGGTCCGATGACGCCAACGATGGAGCCGGGTGGGATCCGGGCGGAGAAATCCTCCAGCAGGAGCCGCTCGCCGTAGCCCTTGGTGACGTTCTCGAAGTTGATGACCACCTCTCCCAGGCGCGGGCCGGGCGGGATGTAGATCTCCTGTTCGCCACGGTACTTCTCCACTTCCTGCGAGAGCAGCCTTTCATAAGCGGTGACACGCGCCTGGCCCTTGGCCTGACGTGCCTTGGGCGACATGCGGATCCATTCCAGTTCGCGTTCGAGGGTCTTCTGGCGTTTCGATTCGACCTTTTCTTCCTGGCGCAGCACTTCCTTCTTCTGCTCCAGCCAGGAGGAGTAGTTGCCCTTCCAGGGGATGCCGTAGCCGCGGTCGAGTTCCAGGATCCAGCCCGCCACGTTGTCAAGGAAGTAGCGGTCGTGGGTGACGGCGATGACCGTGCCCTTGTAGTCGCGCAGGTGGTGTTCCAGCCAGGCGACCGACTCGGCATCCAGGTGGTTGGTGGGCTCGTCGAGCAGGAGGATGTCGGGTTCGGTGAGCAGCAGGCGGGTGAGGGCGACGCGGCGGCGTTCTCCGCCTGAGCAGACTTTGATGGGCGTATCTGGTGGCGGGCAGCGCAGGGCATCCATGGCCAGGTCCAGGTGCGAGTCGAGGTTCCAGGCATCCACCTTGTCCAGTTGTTCCTGCAGTTTGGCCTGTTCCTCGATCAGGGCATCGAAATCGGCGTCGGGTTCGGCGAACCTGGCGTTGACTTCATCGAAGCGGGCGAGCATTTCGACGATTGGCTGTACCGCCTCTCTCACGACCTCGATAACGGTTTTCGTTTCATCAAGTTGGGGTTCCTGCTCGAGCAGACCCACAGTGTAGCCCTTGCTCATGGAGATTTCGCCGATGTAGTCTTTGTCCACGCCTGCCATGATGCGCAGTAACGTGGACTTGCCCGCGCCGTTGAGTCCGAGCACGCCGATCTTGGCACCGTAGTAGAAGCCGAGCGAGATGTCGCGCAGGATCTGTTTGTTGGGAGGGACGATACGTCCCACTTTGTTCATGGAGTAGATGACGAGGGTATCAGATGGCATAATAGGGTGATTTTACTCTATGTTATAAACCCGAAGGACACTAAGAGCACGAAGGATTTAACCGCGAAGGCGCAAGGAACGCGAAGGTTTAGGGACGCTGGTGAACGCAGATGAACGCTGATTGATTTTGGGGAAGATTAGGGATGCAGTTTCGATTTTTACTTGACCAGCAACAAACTTTCCCCCAAAAGCAGGTTGTTAGCCACGGAGCAACTCGGGATGTTTTTCGGGAATCCACTTCACGAGAAAATCGAAACCGCGCACGCGGCTCTTCGAACGGATTCGTCCGCGCCAACGCGGCCAGTTTTCGACCAGTTTTTTGTAGCCGATCAGTCGGATGATTTCATCATATGGAGCATATTCC
>JBFYSM010000081.1:0-2529 GCA_041301605.1 Chloroflexota bacterium
TCGAAGGTGGCGCGCTGCGGGACAGCCACTGCATCGATCAGGCCGGCATCGCAGAAAGCCGAGATGCTGGGCGCCATGCCATGATAGCGCAACCCGCCGGCATGGATGGCAGGAGGCACAAAAGAGTGCCCCAGGGTGAACATCTTGACAATGGGGGCCATTTTGGCAGCATCCCCATAATCAAAAGCATAAATGCCTTTTGTTATTGAAGGCGTCGCAGTTGGTTCGACTGCCAGCAGGCGCGTCCGCTGGCCGTTCTTCAGGTTTTCGCGCAGGAACGGATAGGCGATCCCGCCGAAGTTTGAACCGCCGCCGACACAGCCGATCACCACATCCGGGTATTCCCCGGCCATATCCATCTGCTTGAGTGCTTCCTCGCCGATCACGGACTGGTGCAGCAGCACATGGTTCAGCACCGATCCCAGCCCATACTTCTTCTGCCCATTGGATGTTGCCGCAACCTCCACCGCTTCCGAAATGGCAATCCCCAGGGAACCGGGGCTTTCGGGATCCTCAGCCAGCACACTGCGTCCGAAATTCGTCCGCTCTGACGGGCTGGCAAATACCTGTCCGCCGTAGGTTTCGATCATGATCCGGCGGTAAGGCTTCTGCTCGTAAGAGACCTTGACCATGTACACTTCCAGTTCGAGGCTGAAGTAGTTGCAGGCCAGCGATAGCGCCGAACCCCACTGCCCGGCTCCTGTTTCGGTTGTCATGGCTTTGGTTCCGGCCGTTTTGTTATAAAAAGCCTGCGCAATGGCGGTGTTGGGCTTGTGGCTGCCGGCCGGTGAGACGCTTTCGTTCTTGAAATAGATGTGCGCCGGAGTACCCAGCGCCTGCTCCAACCGGCGGGCGCGGACGAGGGGGGTAGGCCGCCAGAGTTTGTAGATTTCACGCACCGGTTCAGGGATTTCGATATACCGTTCGGTGCTTACCTCTTGCAGGATCAGATCCATGGGGAAGAGCACGGACAGGAATTCCGGGGTGACCGGTTCGAGCGTATCCGGCCGCAGGACCGGGGCCGGGGTAACCGGGCTGTCGGCCATCACGTTGTACCAAAAGCGCGGCAGGTCATTTTCATTCAATATAAAACGGGTTTGTTCAGACATGATATTTTCTCCTTTGTATGATTTCGAGTATCATCTCAATAACTTGGGGGGGGGCGGCGAAGCCGCCCACACCCCCATCATCCCCTATTTATGGAGAAGTTACGATTTCGACTTGATTTTTAACTGCCCGGGTACTTGCTGCTTACCCTTCAAGGCGGATGAAAAGTAACGTAAATCATGGCACCTCCAATCACTGGACGATCAACAGAATGCGCCGGATGGATGGGTCACTTGCATCGTGAACACCTGGCCGGGAAGCAGCCCCATCTTCTCGTGCACTTCTTCCAGGGTTTGCCCGGCTTCATACCTGGCCCTGGCGGTCCCGCTGTAGAGCACATCCATCAGCATCCTGGGCTGTGAATAGAACTCAGCGCGGCGCTCACGCAGGGGAGTCAGGTATTGGTTGAGCACTTCAGCCAGCCGGCGCTTGAGCGCCACATCCCCGATCCGCCCGGCGCGGTAATCAATCTTGTACTGTTTGACTTCTTCGCGGTCGAGGCAGAAGATGTCAAAGTAATCGAAAACCGGGTTGCCCTCCACATGCCCGGGGTCCGTGGCGTGGATGCGGGTCGGATCGGTGTACATACCCATCACCTTGCGGGTTGTCTCCTCAGGGGTGTCCCGCAGGAAGATGGCATTCCCATAGGATGTGTGCATGGTGCGGTTGTCGATGCCCGGCAAACGCGGCGCGTTGGAAAGCATCCCCTGCGGCAGGGGGAAAGTATCGCCATACAACTGGTTGAACCGGCGGCTCGTTTCACGGGCCAGTTCGATGTGCGGCAGTTGGTCTTCCCCAACCGGGACTTTATCGGCCTTGTAGAGCAGGATATCGGCCGCCTGGAGCACCGGGTAGCCCAGCAACCCCACGGAAGGCTGGAGGTTCAATTCCTTGATCTGCTCTTTGTAGGTTGGGATCCGTTCCAGCCGGGCAACCGTATTCAACATGCCGAACAGGAGCGAGAGCTGCGCATGTTCCGGGATGCTGGACTGCAGCACGATGGTGGATCGCTGCGGGTCGATGCCAGCGGCCAGCCAGTCGGCCAGCATGTTGCGGATATTGTCCTGGATGCGGCCGGGGTGGGCATAATCGGTCGTGAGCACATGCAGGTCGGCAACCAGGAAGAAGCACTTGTGCTCATCCTGTAAACCTGCCCAACTCTCCAGCGTGCCCACCAGGTGGCCAATGTGGCGCGGCCCGGTTGGCCGGTGACCTGTTAGGATTTTGGATTTGTCCATTTCGTTCTCCTTTCATTCACGCCCGGATGGCGCTACGCACCGGTTTCTTACAAACAAAAACGCCCGTCCCAACGAAGGGACGGACGTATGGTCCGTGGTGCCACCCGACTTAGGCCGGATTACCTTGCCCGGTAATGAAAACTCCCTGATGAAGCACCAGGGAGAAAGCCAGCCTCACTCTTTT
>JBFYSM010000086.1:0-2671 GCA_041301605.1 Chloroflexota bacterium
TCGCGCTGGCAGTTGCGGATGGTGGTCGAGACGGCTTTCTGCAGGTTGAAGGCGGGCAGTGCCGGGACTTCGGGCGGAAAGTAGTCATTGGAAGTTCCTTCGCCTCGGATGGCAGCGATCGGCAGGATGAAATCCCCGATGCCGGGTTTTTCTTTCAGCCCGCCGCACTTGCCCAGGAAGAGCGCTGCTCTGGGTTTGATGGCAGATAACAAATCCATAACGGTGGCCGCGTTGGCTGAGCCCATCCCGAAGTTGATGATGGTGATATCGTCGGCGGTTGCGTTCGGCATGGGTTTGTCTGCACCCAGGATGGGGACATGATGCCATTCGGCAAACATTTCCACGTAGTTGCTGAAGTTGACCAGCAGGATGTACCTGCCGAATTCTTCCAATGCCAGGCCGGTGTAGCGCGGGAGCCAGTTGTTGACAATTTCATCTTTTGTTTTCATGTGCTCTTCTCTTTGTAAGCATGGAGGCGGTAGAACGGGATTTCCATTCCTCCCGTAACTTTTATTTTTTCAGCAAGGGCTTCTGCCCATTCGCGGAAGCCGGTTTGTAATGCAGCGTTCGGAAAATGTTTTACCATTCGTTCCAGGCGAATGTGAAAGAAGTTGAGCACATCCATGCCGCTCAACAGGCTGGCATCTGACTGCCACTCAACTCCGGTGAATCCGGCTGCAAAGCACAGTTCTTTCAAATTCTCCGGGGTAAATTCATGGAAATGCTTTTCACCAGCGATGAGGAGAGCCGACTTCAGGATTTGCCATTTTTCTGCCCAAACCCCCTGTCTTGGGGTCTTTGCTAATTCGATCGGGAACTCCTCCTCGATAATTAACTCACCGCCCGGTTTAACTACTTTGTGGAAACGTGCCAACGCCTGCAAAGCCCCTCCCGCCTCAGCCTCGACTGCACATAACGTGTAATGACACACCAGATAATCGATCGAGTTTTCTCCAATGCCGTTCAATTGGCGCGCATCGGTGCGGATAAATCGAATATTGATTCCCTTGAGTTCTTCTCCCAAGGATGCAAAGTGTGCATCCGAAAGGTCGCTAACGATCAGTCGTGCACCTGGCTCCCTTTCAACCATTTTGGCAAGGAAGCGAGTTGTGTCCCCCCGTCCGCTACCCACTTCCAGGAGGGTTTTCCCATTCAAGTTCCGGCTGGAAATATCAAAAATTGGATTTGCCATGCTCTGTTTCCAATACTCGAATAACTCCAACTCACCTATTTCCAAAGATAGAGTTCCTGATACCAGTTTGCCCATTCTGCCAATTCTGGATATTGATCCAATTGGGCAGCATTCAGGATGTCACTTGATGCAAACTCAAAAAAACGGTCAGTATTATCCAACAATTGTTTGTATTGTCGAATACTCGATTCCAGTCTTTTATTTCCGGGGTGATGAACTACAGAGAAGTAAACTTTTCTGAATGGTTTCTGTTGTTTCTCAATCACAAGGGCCAGAAGTTGGTTGCGCCAAAGCTGATTCAAGCCTCCTTTGAATGGACATCCCTGATTATCAGGAAATCTCGAAACCGGAAACAAACTTGCCGCTTCTTTCGTGACTTCCCAATAGCGATAGGACTTCCCACTATGGTAATAGCACAACCCCGGATCTTCATAAACATCCCTGGCAGTTTCGCAACGATGTTCCCTGGTGCGTCCTTTGCTGGTTGCTGCTTTACAGATTGTGAATTCCGTTTCTGATAATTTGTGCTCGATCATCCATAGATTCAAATTGCCGGATCGATCATGGTAGGCTATGGCTATATCGGCATCTGTTCCAGTTGCAGGAGTGTGATCATTCAGGAAACCTTTTGGGTGATCGCAATATGGCTCTCCCCAGAATTCCAATTGGTAACCCTCATCCAATTCGCCGATGGCAATTGCTGCCAGATCAGGTTTAATCGCCCTAAGGATTTGAGCAGCTGTTTCTGGGTATTGCAAGATTGGAACGAATAGGTTAATACAGGCTGCCTGGGAACTTGCCATGTGACGAAAGAATTTGTGTTTCTTGAACCGTAGCGTCTGTACTTTTTCGCGTATGGATGGGAAAATATGAAGATAATCGTCAACGGAATCCGGAAAGATCAGATCGTTCGGCTGGCCTTTGAAATAGCCGGGTTCTTCGACGTGATGCGCTCGTTTCCATTTTGCAAGATGGATGTATAGATCTCGCTGGAAATCATTCATTTGGGACGGTAAAAAATAATCTTCTCCATCGAAAGTGTGTTTCATTTTGCCTCCCATACTTGATAGATTCCCAATTGCCCGTTCTCGCCATCCGAATGGAACGTTTCGCGAACTTGGAACCCGCTCACCGCGGCCAGGGCATCCAACTCCGCCTCATCGAAGTGATGCACGTATCGCAATCCCTCACCGCCGCGCCGCCAATCGAGCAGGTAATCGTTCGCATCCACATCCGCGGCCGAGAGTCCCGCCCGCTCCCAGGGCTGGATGCGCGCCCGTAATCTTTCACTGTTCAGGAACTGCCAGTTGGAATGGATGAAACGGCTCCTTGGCTCCAGAACGGCATGCACCTTATTCAGGATTTTAAAGCGCAGGGCTTCCGATGGATTTTGGTGAAAGGTAGCAATAGCAACGACAATATCGAATCGCTGACTCGCTGACTCGCTGATTCTTGTTTCCCAGTCACTTGTCAGATCCG
>JBFYSM010000152.1:0-3680 GCA_041301605.1 Chloroflexota bacterium
GGAACTTCCCCGTTCAGGTAATAAGCCAGGCCGGGCCGGGAATAGAAGCCGTGCGGGTCATCGCTGATCAGGATGATCTCGGACACCTGATCTATGGAACGGATGGCCTGGATGGCGCTAATGCCGGCCACGCCTGATCCGACGATGATAAAACGGCTCATGGCTTTCCCCCCGTGAACAATCCGGTTTTCTCGAAGCGCAGCACCCCGCGCGGGCAGCGGAGGATGCAATCCCCACAGGTCAGGCAGTGGGAGTCTTCGACAGGCTGGTCGAGCCAGACATGCCGGCGCACATCGATGCCGATGGGACAGTTATAAGTACAAATCCCACACTGCACGCAGCGAGATGATTCTGGAACAACATGTCCGCTGGCCAGGGCTTTCCGACGGCTGCGTTCAGGGGAAAAGAAATCTGCAATGGACATAAAGTGTTCTGATTATGCCACAAAATTGGAATCCGATTAGTGGCCCAAATGGACGAGAATAGTCATTTTTATGTAACCTCTCAAGAAATGGGGGATTGGGGGGTGTGCAGGCGGCGGAGCCGCCCGCACACCCCCCAACTTTCCCCTTCTTTTGAGAAGATACCTTTTTATGGTGCAAGCAACGTTGGTTGGGTTAAAACAGAAACCAGGTTCTTTGCTGAACCTGGTTCGTTTTCATTTGGTTGTTGGGTTATAGAAGAGTAACGTTCGCTGCCTGCAAGCCCTTGGGTCCCTGCTCGACAGAGAACTCGACCTTCTGTTCGGGTTCGAGGCGCTTATAGCCTTCCATCTGAATGGCAGAGAAGTGGACGAACACATCCTCGCCCTCGCCATCATCGCGGCCAATGAAGCCATAGCCTTTGGTTGCGTTGAACCACTTGACGGTTCCAGTGATACGATCTGACATCTTACCTTACTCCTGCTGATTGAATTTTGCCCGGTGCCGCAGACTTTCCGGCCAGGCCGGGCATTTGACGGGCGCAAGGTTATCATGGTAGCAATTGCGTGTCAAGTACAAAACTGAAAGGTTTAGACCCTATTTCAAATGCTTCTCAAACCACCGCAAGATGTGGTTCAGGCGGGCGATCCGGCGGTCGGTGCGGCCGGTGCGCGACAGGCCGTGGAATTCATCCGGGAAACGCACGAATTCGCTCTCCACGCCCAGGCGTTTCAGGGCGACAAAAACCTGCTCCCCCTGTTCGATCGGGCAGCGCAGGTCGCCTTCGTTGTGGATGACCAGGGTGGGGGTTTTGGCATTCCCGATGTAGGCAATCGGCGACATCTCCCACCATTTCTTGAAATCCTTGTAGGGTGGTTCTGCGTCCACTTCGTATTCGAAGGTCCAGTTCAGGTCGCTGGAACCCCACTCACTGATGAAGTTGCTTACACAGCGCTGGGTGACGGCAGCCTTGAAGCGTTCGGTATGGCCGATGATCCAGATGGTCATGTAGCCGCCATACGAGCCGCCGGTCACCCCCATCCGTTTGGTATCGATATACGGCTTTTGGGAGATGAAATCGACCCAGGCCATCAGATCGGCGTAATCGGCGGTGCCCCAGGCGCCCCAGATTTCCTTGGCATGTGCCTCGCCATAGCCCTGCCCGCCGCGCGGGTTGCAGAAGTAGATCACAAACCCCTTCGAGGCCAGGTAATAGAACTCATGCATGAAGAATTTGCCATACTGGGTCAGCGGGCCGCCGTGGATTTCCATGATGGATGGATATTTCTTCCTCGGGTTGCACCCGGGCGGGAACAGGATCCAGCCCTGCAGATCGTTGCCATCCGGACCCTTGAACCAGGTCTCCTCCACCGAGCCCAGATCCAGGCTGTTGAACAGGTCGCGGTTAACGCGCGTCAGGTGGCGGGTGCGGCCTGAACCCAGTTCGCGCACGTACACTTGTCCAGGGTCGTGCATCTGTCCGAAGAAGTAGGCGACTTTGGTTTGAGCCCTGTCAAACGAGAAGGAACCGATCACACCGCCCTCACCGACTACATCCTGTAAATCGTCACCCTCAATGGAGATGCGCTTGAGGAGCGAACTGCCATGCCGTGCAACCGGGAAGTAAATGGATTTGCCATCGTTCGACCAAACGGGCGGCATCATCTCCGGCTGGCCACAGTCGTTGATAACCGTCGGCGAGATGTGAAAATCACATTTCTCCGTCAGACACCTGGGCGGTTTGGATCCGCTGGCCGGGACGATCCACAGGGTATTGTTCTTGTAAGCCAGGCCTTCACCCTCCTGCCCGAAGTAGGCAATCCATTTTCCATCAGGTGAGAAGGATGGCTGGCCTTTCCAGCCGGGCGGGGTCTTGATCTTGCGCGGTTCAGCCACATCCGTTGTTCCGGCGGGCAGGGGCATCACGAAAAGATCGATGGCATCCGGCCGCAGGTCCGGATCAGGCGTGTGGTTGGAAACGAAGGCAATCACTTTGCCATCTGGTGAGAAGGCAGGGTTGGTTTCATCCCAGACGGGGTGGTCGGTGAGCTGGCGGGCTTTGCCGGTGCGGGCATCCACCAGCCAGATGTGGGTGCGCTCGTGGGGCAGGTAGCCATAGCCATCCAGCTTGTAGAACAGGCGGTCGTAGTGGCGGACGACCACACCCAGTTTCTTCTTCTGCTCATCCTTCTCACGCTCGAGGGCTTCCGGATCTTCCTTGCGGACGGTGCAGAGCAACCTGCGGCCATCCGGCGACCAGGAGAGTTCGCCGATCTCGCCCTCGATGTCGGTCAGCTTGCGGGCTTCACCGCCGCCGAACGGGATGATGAAAACCTGGGCAGGTTTTTCCCTGTCGGCCCGGTTTGAGAGGAAGGCGATTTGCTTCCCATCCGGCGACCAGCGCGGCATGCCATCATTCTGGTCGCCGTGTGTGAATTGTACAGGCGAACCGCCTTCTGTTGGAACCATCCATAGGTTGGAATATTTCTTTTCAGTTTTGCGGTCCACCCGCTGCTGGCGGTAGATGACGGATCTGCCGTCCGGTGAGAGGCGGGGTTCGAAGATGAGATCGATGCGGTAAAGATCTTCCGCGGTGATGGGACGTTTGTTGGCAGGCATGGTTCTCCTTTTATTGTGTGATTAAAACTTTCTCGCTGGCGTCAAAAGGCCAGTCAAGTCTCCATTATCCATCTCAGCATACATTTTACGAACACTTGCTTCCACCAGGTCTTTCAGGCGCAGCCGTTCATGGGCGAGCACATTTAAAGGATTGTATAAATATGGCTTTCCAACCATCACCTTGCGGGATTCATGGATGGCCACGGGATAGAATTTCAACCGCTTGCGTTGCTGCTCGTAGTACATTTCACCCAGCCGGAAAACTGTTTTCTGGAAGGGGTGGATGTGGAGCATTGTGTCTTCCCCCACGCTTGCATTCTCCGGGAACACCAGGAGGCATTTATCCTGCAAGAGCCAGTCCAGGCTGATCTTCAAGGTTTCGTTCAACCCATCGTAATCGCCGCGATGGATGGGGATGCAGCCCAGTGAACACAGCATGGGTACAGTGATCCTGGATAACGCCCTGGAAAACTTGAGGCTGAGCGGCATTTTCAGCCTCAGGCGCGGTTCGACGAAATCTTGTCTCAGGTAATCCGGGGCCAGTTCCTTGTCCAGCATATCCCCGATCGCCCAGAAATACATCCGCAACGGGATCGAACACACACATCCAATCGGCCCGAGTGGACCCAGATGGTTGGC
>JBFYSM010000161.1:0-4269 GCA_041301605.1 Chloroflexota bacterium
AGCCTTCGATCTCCTCTCGGGTGAGCTGCGGATTGCGGTTCTCGTTGAGCAGGCATTCCTCGGTAGTCAGGAGGGTACCATCCCCATCGACATGGATCGAGCCGCCTTCCAGTACCAACGGGGCGCGATACAGATCAAGGCCTTCCAACTCGGCCACCTTCCATGCAACCATATCATCAAGATCCCAGGGGAAATACAGGCCACCGTTCAACCCGCCCCAGGCGTTGAATATCCAATCCACCAGGCGCACTCCGCCCCTGCCATCCACCACGCTGGTGGGACCATTGTCGCGCATCCAGGCATCGTTGTTGGACAGTTCCACCACCCGGGTGTGGGCTGGCAGCATGTTGCGGGCATTATGGAACTGGCGATGGTTGACGCCCATCGTGATAGGTTCAAAGCGGGAAATGGCTTCAGCAACGGCGGCAAAAGTCTTCTGGGCAGGCTTGGCACCAAGCCGCCAGTTATCCGTCCGTTCCGGCCACAACATCCAGGTCCGGGAATGCGGTGCCCATTCCGGGGGCATGAAGTAGCCGTCAGCGCGAGGTGTCGAAGGAATCAGGTGGGCCATATCGTTCTCCAGGGCAAGCGTTCTTCAAACAGGATGGATAGGATGCATCTGGCGGAATTT
This sequence comes from Chloroflexota bacterium, assembly GCA_041301605.1. GTDB lineage: Bacteria > Chloroflexota > Anaerolineae > Anaerolineales > Villigracilaceae > VGNO01. The sequence goes on from JBFYSM010000161.1 coordinate 632, forward strand.
CATCGGATGATCCCGCAGAATTATCCTACGCCAGGATTTGACAACAGGAAAGGTTCACCCATTACCGTTCTTCCATGAATGCTTCGATCCGGCCTTTATGATAGTCCTTGAGTTGCTCGGAAGGGCGCTTCAATCGTGGATACACAAAGTAAGCCAGCAAGCCTTTCTCGGTATGCAGGCGGTTCTCGGACTGGTCGAAGATGATCGAACGCGGGTGATCCATCACATCGTCGGTGGCTTCCACGCCGCGCGAGGCCGGCAAGCAGTGCATGAACTTGCAATGCGGAGGAGCCTTCTCGAATAACTGCTTGTTCACCTGGTAAGTTGGCATAAAAGCGGCCCGCCGCTCGGGGATCTGGTTTTCCTGGCCCACCCACCACCAAAGGTCGGTGTAGATAAAATCGGCTTCCCTGACGGCTGCCAGCGGGTTGTCCGTGACCGTGAGACTGCCGCCCGATTCCCGGCAGTTTTCCTGCGCCCAGGCCTGCCACTCCGCCGGAGCCTGGTACTTCTGCGGGGCAGCATGGGTGAAGTTCATGCCCATCCGGGTGCAGACCAGCATCAGCGACGAGAGCACGTTGGTGGCATCGCCGATGAAGGTTACATTCAAATCTTCCAGTCGCTTCCCGGCTGGCATGTGCTCGATCATGGTGGTCACATCGCAAACCACCTGGGTGGGATGGTTGTAATCCGTCAGACCGTTGAGCACCGGCACTTCGGCGTGTTGGGCCAGCTCGGTGATGGTTGCGTGCTTGAGTGTGCGGGCAAAGATCGCATCGCACATGCGTGAAAGGACTTTGGCCGTATCGTACATCGACTCGCGCACTCCCAGGTGGATCTCGCCCGGCTTGAGATACAGGGCATGCCCACCCAGTTCGGTCATCGCGACCTCGAACGAGACGCGCGTCCTTGTAGATGGTTCCTCGAAGATCATCGCCAGCGAGGCATCCTGCAGCAGTTTGGGCGTACAACCTTGCTTATCGGCCGCCTTGATCATGCGGGTCAGCTCGATCATATCGAGCAGTTCCTGTTTACTGAAATCCTGTGTGTCAATGAAATGACGGAGCATAAAAAATCCTTTCTTCTTCATTCCATTTTCTTTCTTGGAAAAGGGATGAAGTTGAACTCGAAAGTATCCATCTTCGTTATCGATGTGTCAATATCACAAAGGATGTGCGGATTGTAAAATGAATTGGCAAGGGGTTTCAAGTGCCAAATGTCATTTCATGTCCACCTTGCGCGACATCAGGGAAGGAAATGGAGCCTTTGAGCAGGTTGAATGTTCCTTGTAGATCATACCGTTTATAATAACGGCTCATTCCAATACACCGGACCAAACATGACAACCCTTGAATCCCAACCAACCAGCAAATTCAACACCGGGCAAGTACTGACCATCGTGGGGGGACATTTCGTCCACGATATATTCACGGCCTTCGTCGCACCTCTCCTGCCGCTCATCATCGAGAACCTATCCATCTCCCTGACCCTGGCCGGCGCGCTGACCGCCATCATGCAATTGCCATCGATCCTGAATCCGTTCATCGGCCACCTGGCAGACCGCATCAGCGTGCGCCATTTCGTGATCTGGGCGCCAGCCATAACAGCCACAGCCATCGGCCTGATCGGTATCGCTCCCACCTATACCGCCCTGGCAGTGTTACTTTTCATCTCCGGGATCAGTTCAGCGATCTTCCATTCCCCTGCACCGGCCATGGTAGCCCAGATTTCTGGGTCATCGGTTGGAAAAGGCATGAGCTGGTTCATGGCAGCTGGCGAACTGGGACGCTCCCTTGGCCCGCTCATGGCAGTTGGCACAGTGTCCATCCTGGGCTTCGAAGGATTGCCGCGCCTGATAGTGCTCGGTTGGGGCATGTCCCTGGTGCTGCTCTGGCGCCTGCAAAAAGTCAGCGGGGGCTCTTCCGCACCAGGTTCACTACGCTTACTCATCCCGCTATTGCGGACCGTCTTCCTGCCACTATTATTCATCAATCTCTTCCGGCTTATGCTGATCGTGGCGCTGTCCGTTTACCTGCCCACCTTCCTGAGTATGGAAGGTAATTCACTGGTTTTTGCCGGGATCGCCCTTTCGATCTTGGAATTAGCGGGTGTGGGCGGAGCGTTGTTGAGCGGCACCCTGAGCGACAGGCTTGGCAGGAAACCGATCCTGCTGATCACCAGTCTGGTTTCATCCCTCCTGATGCTGCTTTTCATCGAGGTCCCGCAAGGCTGGTGGACCATCCCCCTGCTGATCCTGCTGGGCTTCACTGCGCTCTCCTCAGCGCCGGTCATGATGGCCATCGTGCAGGACCACGCGCCCAACAACCGCGCCGCCGGGAATGGCCTGTATATGTCGATCAATTTCCTGTTGCGCTCCGGAATCCTGGTGTTGATCGGCGCATTCGGCGACAAGGTTGGCCTGCGCACCACCTTCTTCTGGATCGCGATCATCTCCTTCCTGGCCATACCGGCCATCCTGACCCTGCCCGGCAAGCTGAAAGAAGACAGGGAATAAACCCCGCCAACAAGTAACCCTCCCACAATTCCACCTGCGGGAGGGCTCTTCTATCATGAGACCGTATGCAACAAAGCCATATTTGGCGGGCGCATAGCACCCACCGGGAAACCAGCGATCAACACCACCTGGCTGCCCTTCTCTACCACACCGGAGGCTTTCAATGCTGATTCCACATGGGCAATCATCCCCTCCACGGTATCGGTGAAAGGCACGCATTGCGGGATCACCCCCCACATCAGTGCCATACGGCGGTAGGTATGCTCCTCGGGAGTACAGGCCAGGATGGGCACACCTGGCCGGGCTTTGGCCATTAGGGCCGCCGTTCGTCCGCTATTGGTGAAGACCGCGATGGCAGCCACTTCCCGATCACAGGCCAGTTCGCGCGCCGCGCGTGCCAACGAGGCAGCATCATCGTGGGTCTCGATCAAGCCAGGAGCAGCCAGGTGTCCCCATTCACCAAAACCAGCTTCTGCCCGGCAAACAATGCGACTCATTAACTCCACGCTCTCCACCGGGTACTCGCCAACCGCTGTTTCACCCGAAAGCATGACAGCGTCCGTGCCATCGAAAATGGCATTGGCCACATCCGAAGCCTCGGCGCGGGTTGGCAGTGGCTCATGCAGCATCGACTCCAGCATTTGCGTAGCGGTGATGACGATCTTCCCCAACCGGTTGGCCTCTTGGATGATTCGTTTCTGTGCCAGTGGAACCTCCTCGGGCGGCATCTCGACCCCCAGGTCACCGCGCGCCACCATCACCCCATCTGCAACGGTCAGAATATCATCCAGGTTCTCCAATGCGCGCGGGCGTTCCAGTTTGGCGATCAAAGCCGGTGGAAATTCCATCCGTTGGGTTTCGATGGCTTTCCGCACCTGCAGCACATCCTCGGCACTCTGCACGAAAGATATGGCTACATAGTTCACACCCAGAGAGAGTCCAAATTCCAGGTCGTTTGCATCCTTTTCGGTAAAACCGGGGATATCGAGCCGCACACCGGGCAGGTTGATGCCTTTGTGGGAAGAGAGTAAACCGCCATTCTTCACCTGGGCAGTGATCGTAGATTCGCTTGCATCGGTTACCTTCAAGGAAATCCGCCCGTCATCCAACAGGATACGATCCC
>JBFYSM010000221.1:0-7623 GCA_041301605.1 Chloroflexota bacterium
CCTCCCGCGAGCACCAACCCGGAGCAGACTCATCCACCTACCAGGCGCTCTATGCCGACTGGCAATCCCTGCGCCAGGAGCGTCAACCCGCAGATATGGTTGCAGCCAGCCAGTTCACCGCGGTCATGATGTTCGGCCAACCCACGGCGGAAGGTGGCGAAACTGCGGGCACTTCCTTCCGGCCAAACATCTACATCAGCGCCGAAGTGGATGAAACCGCCCTGCGACAGCTACGCGAGATCGGCGAGGTAACCTACAAACCCTATCGAACCGAAGGCATCCTGCTCACTGGCGACGACTTGGTTCAAACTTTGAAAGATTATCAGGTATTCGTTACCGAGGTGGATATCATCGATGCCGAAGCCCTGCTGAAACTACCCGACCTGCGCATGATCGTCGTCTGCCGCGGTAACCCGGTCAACATCGACATCGAAGCCTGCACAGCAGCCAGTATACCGGTTACCAATACGCCGGCTCGCAACGCTGATGCAGTGGCTGACCTGGCTGTGAGTTTCATGCTGATGCTGGCACGCAAGATGCAGACAGCGATCGGTTTCCTGCGCCAACCCGGCGGAGAAGCTGGTGACCTGGGGCGCATGGGACAGGCGCACGAGGAGTTCGTCGGCATCGAGTTGTGGCGCAAGACAATCGGCGTAGTCGGTGGGGGAGCCATTGGGCGCAAGGTTGTCCAACGCCTGCTGCCCTTCGGGGCGCGCGTCCTGCTCTTCGATCCCTTCCTGAGCACCGAGCAAGTTGTATTGATGGGCGCTGAAAAAGTTCCCTTCGAGCGGCTGCTTGCCGAGAGCAACTTCGTCAGCCTGCATGCGCCTGTCACGGATGAAACGCGTGGAATGCTGAACGCCACAGCCATCAGCCGGATGAAACCCGGCGCATTCCTGGTCAACACCGCCCGGGCCGCCCTGGTGGACGAGCCGGCGCTGCTGGACGCGCTCCGTTCCGGCAGGCTGGGCGGGTATGCGGCGGACGTTTTCCCGGTCGAGCCACCCGCCGCGGATGATCCGCTGCTGGCTTTCCCGAACGTCATCGCCACGCCGCATATAGGCGGGAACACACTTGAAGTAGCTGCCCACCAGGGCGAGATCATCAAGGATGAACTCAAACTGCTTCTGACAGGCAAGCGCCCGAAGTACATCCTGAATCCTACCGTGCTGGATTCCTTCGCATGGAGAGGAAAACGCCAGATGGATGAGTCCGCCCTGAGAAACCTCGCCCAGGCTCCGGGTCCGGGGGCGACCGACCTGGATGTGACTGCCCAGAAAGAAAAGGCTGGTGAAGCCAAATTCGAAAATACCCCCGCGGCTATCCCACAGTCCGCGGTCATCAGTGGAAAGGTGGAAGCCATGGAGACAAGTGAAACCCGACAGAAAATGATCGAAATCCTGAAAGCATTCACCACCGGCATCGCGGCTGATAAGGACATGATCAACTTTGCCAAGGGCAAGAATGTTACCTTCCTGTTCACGGTGAAGGATATCGATCAATCCTTCTTCATGAGTTTTGTGGATGGCAGGGTGGATTCCGGGCTTGGCAACCCACCCCGCGAACCGGACGTGAGACTCAAGATGGCTGCCGACATCCTGGACGGCATGTTCACCGGGCGGATCAATGCCACCAAGGCCGCCACCAGCGGCAAGTTATCCTTCAGCGGCGATACCGGCAAGGCCATGTCTTTCATCCGCATCCAGGGAAACATGGGCAGGTTGTATACAGAGGCGAGAAACAAGATCGGCGACCCTGGCGACCTGACCAAACTGGCGGCCGCACCCTCACCCCTGCCCCCTCTCCCAAAGATGGGAGAGGGGAAGGAACCGGGGGAAGGGACGAAACCTATCCCAACCGCCCCATCCGTGGTCAAGGTTGGAGATGTGCGCGACCAGATCCTGATGGTCACCAACGAACTGTATGCCAAGGGGCTCATCACCGCCACCGGCGGCAATGTCAGCGCCCGCTGTGATGACAACCCGAACGAAGCCTGGATCACTCCCAGCGCCATCTTCAAGGGCGACCTGCATCCTGACATGATGGTGCGCATCGACCTGGACGGCAAGCTCATCGGCGAGACCGAGTATTCCGCTTCCAGCGAGCGACGCGTCCACTGCGCCATCTACAAGAACATGCCGGATATCACCGCCGTCATCCATAGCCACGCCCCGCAAGCCACGCTGATGGCCTTGACCGGAACCGAATTCCTGCCCATCTCGGCCGACGCGGCTTTCTTTGGTGAAATCCCAGTTGTGCCTTTCATCATGCCAGGCACGGATGAATTGGGCGATGCCGTTGCAAAGGCAGTGCTGGCAAACGGGATCGCGGCGCTGATGCAAAACCATGGGCTGGTGGTGGCTGGCAGCAGCCTGCGACGGGCGGCGGATATGACCGATATCATCGAGATCACTGCCCACAAGATCCTGACCTGCAAGATGTTGGGCACAGAACCGGCCCTCCTGCCGGAGGATATTATCAAAACATTGAAAGAGCTTGGCGCCAGCATGGCATAAGAAAAGCAATACAAATTAAAAAAAGAGCCGGTGTGGATACCGGCTCTTTTTACATTTTCTCGCGTTGATCTGGATAGTCTTAGATAGCACAATCGAGTAGAATTGCTGCGAGTAAAACCATTCCGCGAGGTTCCCATGCGTGAAATTGCCATTCTTGGCATCGGACAAACCAAAGTCGATGAACACTGGGATATTTCCCTGCGTGACCTGGCAGTCGAGGCCGCCCTGGCTACCCTGCAGGATGCCGGTCGGGATACGGCCGAAGCGCTGTTTGTCGGCAACATGCTCTCCCCCCTTGTCAGCGGACAGAACCAACTGGGGGCACTGATCGCCGATTGGGCTGGTCTAAAAAACGCCGAGGCGGTCAAGATCGAAGCCGCTTGCGGATCTGGCGCGACCGCCTTCCGTTCCGGGTTGATGGCGGTTGCTTCGGGCGAGATCGATTCTGCACTGGTGGTTGGTGTCGAAAAGATGACCGACAAGGCCGGGCACGATGTCACCGCCGCCCTGGCTACTGCTGCGGATGCAGATTACGAGGCCGAACAAGGGGTTTCATTCGTGGGGTTGAATGCACTGATCATGCGCCGCTACATGCACGAATACGGCTGGAAGCACGCCGATTTTGCCCCTTTCTCGATCAACGCCCATGCCAACGCAATGCACAATCCCTTTGCCCGCCTGCACCAGAAAATAACGGTGGAAGGGTTCGAAAAATCCAGCATGATAGCCACTCCCATCAACCTGCTGGATGCCTCCCCCACCGGGGATGGTGCTGCGGCTGCATTGATGGTCCCCGCCGAAAAAGTGAACGGGAATGCAAAGAAAATAATCGTAGCGGGGTCCGCATCCGCAACCGATACGATCGCCATCCACAGCCGCCGTGAGCCGCTCTTCCTGAGTGCTGCGTATGCTTCTGCTAAAAAGGCTTATAGCCAGGCGGAAGTGGTTCCTAAGGATATTGATGTTTTCGAGCTGCATGATGCATTCTCCATTATGTCCGCCCTGTCGCTGGAGGCTTGCGGATTCGCCGAGCGCGGCCGGGGAATCCGGCTCGGCCTGGATAACGAGATCGGCCCCACGGGTCGCATCCCGATCTGCACCCGCGGGGGGTTGAAGGCACGCGGCCATCCAGTCGGTGCGACCGGGATGTACCAGGTCATCGAGGTTGTACAGCAGCTAAGGGAACAGTGCGGCGCGACCCAGGTGGATGGCGCCCGGATCGGCATGGCGCAGAACATCGGCGGTTCCGGTGCGACCATCGTCACCCACATCCTGAAACGCGCCTGACCGACTTTGGCGTACAATAGGAACATGCGCAAGAAATTGATCCGTTTCCTGGTGGTTGCGATCCTGAAATTACTGGCGCGCGTCGATGTCTACGGCAGGGAAAATATTCCCGCATCCGGCAACTTCGTGGTAGCATCCAACCACCTTGGCCTGGTGGATGCCTTGCTGGCGCACTATGCGATTGGCAAACCGAACTTGTTCCTTTTGGTAGGTGAAAAATGGGGTGATAAACCGCTGACGCGCTGGCTGGGGAAATTGCTGGATTTCGTCTTCATCGACCGCTTCAAACCTGACCTGCCAACCATCCGGAAGGTGATGGAGCGGATGAAACGAGGCGATATCCTGGTTATCACGCCGGAGGGCACACGTTCGAAAGTCGGGCACTTGATCGAAGGCAAGCCGGGTGTCAGTTACCTGGCAACCAAGGCAGGTTACCCGATCCTGCCGGTGGCAGTGACCGGCACATCCGATAAGATCGTTTTCGGCAGCCTGAAACGGCTGCGCAGGCCGCACATCACGGCCACTGGCGGGAAAGTTTTTACCCTCCCGCCCCTGCCCAGGGAAAACCGGGATGAAATCCTCCAGCAGTACACCGATGAGATCATGTGCCGGATCGCAGCGTTATTGCCGGAGGAGTACTGGGGAGTATATGCCGATCACCCGCGCTTGAAAGAATTATTGGCAGAAATAACCTGAAAGCCACCCTCCTGAAAAGTTTACCCTATCACTCTCCTGATCATAAGACGCAATTGATATTTGCGCGTGAACAATCTCCCACGCATTAGTTTCTTTGTGAAATAAGAACTACCGTTGAAAGCGCCGCCAGCACACCGGCACCCGCGATCAGGGCAGGCAAACCAAAGCAGTCCACAGCCGCGCCGCCCCACAGCGCGCCCAAAGGCGTGCCGAGGGTGAAAGCCATTGAGGTCACGGATTGGATGCGCGCCTGGTAATCCGGCTCAGCCAGGCACGGCACCCGGCTGGTGTTCCAAACCGCCTGGGCAAAGGCCAGAAACCCGATTGCATAGAGAGCCAGTCCGCCGGTGAAGCCAATCGGCTTGAGTGCAAAGACGGTTACTGCTACGGCAGCGATCAGGCCGAAGATGGAATAAGTCCGCAGGGGATGGCCCTCGCTTTTCATCCCGGCGAAGATCGCCCCCGAAAGCGCCCCCAGGCTGGCCGCGCCTCCCAGCAATCCCAACTGGATGATGCTGCCGTTGTATTCATGAACAATGGCTGCCAGCAAGCTGGTGGCCGGACTGAGGATGGTGATCCCGGTCAGGGTGAGGAGCAGGGGATAAAGCAATCTCTTGTGCCGGGTTAGATAAACCAGGCCATCTTTCAAGTCCGCGAACAGACGAGTGAGGGAAACACGCCCCGGCATTTTATCCGCGGGCCGGCCCAGGCCCCGCAGCCGTCCCAGGCAGAAGATGGCCGCCAGGTAACTCGCCGAGTTGAGCACGAAGGCCACCGGCAGTCCCAGCCAGCCGATCAACGCGCTCCCGCCGGTGTTCATTACGACCAGCGCGGTGGTCTCGGTGACCGAATTGAGCGAGACTGCCGGACGCACCTCTTCGGCTGGCACTGCCTCCGTGACGATAACCTTATACGCCGGGCGGATGACCATCCAGACCACGCCGCTGATGAGAGCCCACGCGTAGATGTGCCAGACGGCGATCCGGTTGGAAAAAGCCAGTGCGGCCATAACGCCGGTGATAAGCGCCCCTGCCCATTGACCGGCGACCAGGATCCGGCGACGGTCGGCCTGGTCGGCAATGACGCCGCCAAGCGGCATGAGCAGCATCGGGATGGAACTGAGCACGCCGATGCCACCGACCGCCAGGGCGGAGCTGGTCAGCGTGGCGACCAGCCAGCCCTGGGCCAGTTCCTGCAGGCGGTCGCCAGCATAGGAGAGTCCCATCCCGGCCCACAGCGTGCGGAATGTGCGTCGTTTCAGCGGCGCAAGCATGGAAGCTCTATGCTTTCCTTGTCGCCTTCACCCGCAGCGTATTCAGCCCGATCCTGCCAACCACGCGCAGCAGGTTGGTCATTCCTATCAACCTCATGGCTTCCGGAAGGAGACTTTGATAATAGGCAACGATTGCCGGATCGCTCTTTTCGAGTTCATCCGCGGATTTATTTTCGAAGGCAGCTTCCATCCTTGACCGACCTTCTTGATCAAGCATTTTCGGGACGATTTCCCCGACCTGCCCGCCGACGGGATAGCGCAGCATCAGGCTGACCGTGTAACCGGTGCGCACCAGTTTCGGGTCGCCCTCCCAGCCGGCATCGCGCAACCCCTGCAGGTAACCTTCGAAACACTGGCGGTCCAAATCCATAACCTTTTCCACCGGGATTTCGAAAAACCCGAGGGAGGCAGCCACCAGCGGTACGAGTTCGGCACCGACAGGGGTGATTCCCATATACCCCCAGTCTATGGCGATCGTCCGGCCATTGCGGGCAAAAAGGTTGCGTTTGAACGCATCCTGGTGGCAAAAGACCTGCGGCAGATGATCGAGCACATCCAGGATCCGTTCCCGCTCATCCCAAACCGCCAGAATCTGGGCGAGGACAATTCCGGGAAACATGTGCCGGATCATGGGATGGCCTGGATTCCCGCGCACGAATTCGATCATCTTCGCTGCATTCTCCACGTACTTGCGCAACCAATCACGCGCGATCCATGGTTCGGAGGGGAAAGGATGCCCGGTCAGGTATGCCCCGTTGAACTGGCCGAGGTGGCGGGCAGCAAGCGCATATTGCTCAATGGACCAGGGGGCCGGAGCTTCATCCTTGACCACCTCCATCCAAATCCAGAGATTACCATCCGGTCTTTCTTCAACCTCGTAGCAGGCTGGTCCGGAGACATTCCCGCCCGGGAGGTTATTGAGCAGCCCGGATTGGAAAGCCAGGGGCTCGCGCTTCCAATACCAGATACCAGCCGGATCGGCAGCTTTTTCGGATGGCCTGGCAATTTTCAGGATCAAAGACCAAGGGATGCTCTCCCCTGCTGCTTCTCGCGCCATCCCGTTGATGCGAAACACGGTTGAATCAAAACCAACACCCGTGGTGATAGGCCTGGAATCCCATTCGGTCACCTGCAGCAATGGTTGATCGAGGGCTTTCTGCACCAGGTCGGTGAGATAGGACTGATCGATTTCCTGTTCGAGCAAGTGTGGTTCCATAAAGTATGCCCTCCTCTTAGGCTTTCCCCAAGGTTTCATCGCCCGCACCGGGCCATGACCGACTTCCACGAATAGCCCCCCGATCCCCCCATTCAACCCGAACCCCTTCCTTTGCCATAGGCCATCCTTTCAGCCAACTGCATGTTTACCGGATGAGCCGCACTATAGCATAAAATGGACAGAGGTGCAATGAAATTGGCAGGAATTCGGAGTTCCCCGTTGTCATGGAAACTCTTGTTATAATGCTCCCATGAACGATGCTCAAGATAACCTCCCGGTCGATATCGGCACCCAGGTGGAGGTGGAACTGGAGAGCGAATCCGGCGAAACCGATCGCCTGATATTCACCGTCGTATCAGACGAACAGGCGGATTTCAAGGCAGGTTTCCTGGGTGCCCACACCCCCCTGGCCACAGCCATCATGGGGCAAAGGGCCGGCCGCACACTCCCATACCGGGCAGGGGATATCCGGCGGGTAAAGATCCTCTCTGTTCACCTCAGCGGGAAGGTGCAGACCGAAGATGTGGCCGCCCGGCGGGAAGCGGTCATCCGCAAAGCTGTCAAGCGTTCCGACTACATCAACATGGTCACTTTCGCCAGTTCATTCGACAGCAAGTGGGGCGACTATGATATCG
>JBFYSM010000227.1:0-3613 GCA_041301605.1 Chloroflexota bacterium
TATTTGCTCCTGCTGCATAGCACTTGTTGGCTGCATCAATAAGCGTAGAGGAATAGATCCAACTGCCATCTCCACCGAATACCTGGACGATGTACAGATTAACCGTGCCAGGCGTTACGCCTACAACACCGAAGGCATTGTTCATGGCCACGATCGTGCCGGCCACGTGGGTACCATGACCCAAGCCGTCGCTGTTCCATCCGGTACCGTAACCGGTGGTGCTAACGCCGGTCAGGTCCTCGTGCCCGGTGTACATGCCGGAGTCGATGATACAGATCTTGCGGTTGGAACCGGTGGGGGCACCGGTGTCCACAACGCCATCGCGATTGGCATCCCAGACATCCCGGGCCTGCACCATGTCAATACCATAGGGCACCGTCTGGCTCCCGGCCGTTGCCGCGGAAGGCATGGTCGAGACGAAGTAACGTGGTGCATCCTCTTCTATCAAGACGATGTTCGGATTGCGGCTGATGCCGCTCAAAGCGGCTGACGGGATGCTGACCGCCATCGCATTGAGATCATCGAATTCATAGTGGATTTCCGCCCCCACCCCATTCAGTGCACCCTGGACTGCAGCTTTCTTGCCAGGTAAAAATTGCACCAGCACGCGCGTCTTTCCGTTTTGCGAACTGGTGTAGGCATTCGACACATTGAGTGTCCCCATCAGAAGGGCAACGATCATGATGATGCTGAGCATCAAAACCGAACGTTTCATTTTAGTAATCTCCTCCAGAGATAGTGTGATTTTATATGGACGGGGAGATAATGGATGGTTATCTTTTCGTTCGGCCTCCTTTCATACTCAGGAAAAAATTCTAACAAATTTGTTAGTTTCAAATTATTCAGCAATATCCTGAATTTGTCAATAGAATTGACATTACAAATAATTGAATGCCGCAACCTATCTCCTGGATCGAGTTTGGTTTCCTCTTTGCATCAAAACGAAAATCTTGCCGAAAGAACCGCAAGGAAAATATCCCATCCCATACGCATATTACCTTGTTCCGTTACAACAAACAGCGGATGGAGACCATGGTCAGATCATCAGCCGGTGGCAGCATGCCAGAGAAACCATTGATTGCGTTCTCAAATGCGCTCATCATGCTTGCAGCGGTATCATCCGCATGTTTGTGGAGAAGTTCATTTACCCGTTCCTCACCGAATGCTTCCTCTTCCGGCGAAAAAGCCTCCGTCAGGCCATCCGTATACATTAAAACAAAATCGCCACCATGAAGCTGGATGATTTTATTTTCCATCTCAGTGTTTTCCACAATCCCCAGCGCCATCCCTGTCCGAGGCAGGGCCGTTATCGAACCATTCTTCTTTGTAAACCACAAAGGCGGGTTATGGCCTGCATTGGCATATTCGAACATGCCTGTATTCAGATCCAAAGAGGCATAGAAGGCTGTCACGAACATACTCTGCTCGTTATCCGGGATGATGATGTTATTGACGCGTTGCAATACAGCCGCAGGGGAGGGTGTATCGTAAACCACTGCCCGTACCAGGGTTCGTGTGAGCGCCATAAACAGTGCGGCTGGTATCCCTTTATCGGATACATCCGCAATGAATAAACCCAACCTGCCATCCGGCAATTCAAAGATATCGTAGAAATCCCCTCCCACCTCGCGGGCCGGGCGCCAATAGGCTCCCAGATCCCAATTCGGGAATTCCGGTAAGTGGTCAGGCAGGAACGTTTTCTGGATCTGGCGTGCCAGCTCCACTTCGTGTTCCAGGCGTTCCCGCAAAACCATTTCACGCTGCAGATGCTCGTTCTGAATGCTCAGAGCTACTTGTTGGCAAATCCCGCTGATGATCTCGATCCGTTTCTGGCGGAAACGTCGGTCTTCATTCGACTCTTCAACAACCATTACACCAAAGAGATCATTCCGGACCATGACGGGGAAACCGATCAACAACCGCTCCCCACCCTGCATGGCATAATACGCATCTTCCTCTGTAAGCATCAGGAGTGGGTCGAGCCAATCCTGCGGGGAGGAAGGGGCCAGCAGCCCGATCACCAACTGCCCGCGTTCGCGGACGGTATCCAGCAGAGGAAAATCACCCGGTGCAAAATTACGCCCCCAGAGCAACTCCTGGACATCCTCGGGAAAACCATAGGCCTGTGCGGGTCGAAAACTTTCTAAATCCGCAAAATAAATAGCACATGACTTCACGCCCACCAGGATGGGTGTAATGCGAACAATGGAATTCAGGGTTTCATCCAGGTTGTTCGAGTCTGCAACTGCCTGGGCCACCTGCAACAAGGCTGCCGATGCATAAGCCTGCTCCTGGGCCGAATCGTATAAACGGGCATTTTCGATCGCCACCGCTGCATAACTGGCAAAAGTGGCCGTCATGGCTTGCGCTTCATGCCCGTATCGACCCGGAAGGTGATGGGACAGTGTGAGCAATCCAACCGGCTGATCCTCGATCCGCAGAGCCGCAGCAATCGAGGAGTAATCGGCCGCATATCCACATGCCAGGCCGGTGGGGCCAAGCGGATCGACCGGCATACGGATCACGGGCTCGTGAGAATCCAGCGCATTGACCAGGTAGGCATAGGTTTCAGGCCAACGACGCGCAACGCCCTCCACTTCGACCGGATCAGCACCATGAAGGTGCGCAAGGTAGATCTCCTCCCCATCCATCAGCCAGACAGCCGCCACATCACACGGGAGGTTCCGCTCCAGTTCCCGCAAGATGGCATCCAATACATCATCCACGCTGACATCGGAAGACAGCAGGCCGGCCACTTCCCGCAGACTGTCAGACACTTGTCTTCGCCAGCGTTCGGAGCGATAAACATCGGCATTATGGATGGCTGCTGCAATCGTATCTGCCAGGGATTCGAACAAGAAACGATCATCTGTATTGAATGCGTTCAGCTTGTCGCTTTGGATATCCAGGACACCCACCACCTGCTTGTCATAGATAAGTGGGACACATAATTCAGCCTGGGTATCATGCGGTGGCAAGGGGGATGGCTTGTACAAGGGTTCCTGTGAGACATCCCTTGCCAGGATCGTTTGCCCGGTTCGCGCCACATGTGGAATGATCCCCTCCTGGCTATCCATGTTCAAACGATACCCTTCCGTCTCCTGGCTACGTGCCCCACTACCAGCCTCGTAAATAACCTGGCGCCGGTTCGGATGCACACTGAACAGTTGAACGTAGGGAAAACCAAACCGCTCCTGGATCAGGCTTGCAACCTTATTCAGCAACTCGCCTAAATCCAATATGGTGGTGATATTACGTCCGACTTCCGCCACCACGGACAGTTGCTGTGCGCGTTTTTCCAGATCGCCGAACAAGCGCGCGTTCTCTACGGCTGTGGCGATGTTGTCCGCGAGTGCCCGCAAAACCAGCAAATCGTTCGGGTGAAATGCATTCAATTGATCGCTTTGTACATCCAATACGCCAAGGACATTATCCTCCACTTTTAGCGGAAGCGTTACCTCGGACTGTGTTTCGGGCAGACTATTGACAAACCGGAAACGGGGTTCCGTACGGATATCGTTGCTGACAACTTCCTCCCCGTTTGCCGCAACGTACCCAATCAGCCCATCCCCGATTTTCACCTGCAAAACAGGCGACTTCTTCCGCCTATCGT
>JBFYSM010000286.1:0-9499 GCA_041301605.1 Chloroflexota bacterium
AAGTTCATCGAAACGCTGCGCAGCCAGCGGCAGGCGTCCATGAAGCGCGGTTTGATCCCGTCCCGCCACATCTCGAGCAATTCGGGCGGCTGATCCAACCCGCCCAGCCGCTCACGCTCCGCCCGGCACCAGCCTGGCGTTTCGTCGAGGAAGTCGGCCAATCCATGTGGATTGCGAGTGGCAAGGCGCTTGGCTTCCAACCTGCCCGGCAGAACCATCCACAGCGCTGCAAGCGGCGGCAGGGGAATCAGCGGGATGTCCAGGTTCAGGTCGTCGGTTTGCGCCAGCCCGAGCAGATCAGCGTGCATCCCGCGGCGCAGGTCCAGTCCCGCCGATCGGTAGAACGAGATGACCAGGCTGAGGTTGATATAGGCGCGCCCGGCGATGTTGCCGCAGAAAGGATATTTGCCCGGCAGCCTGACCGGATTGGTATCAACGAAGTAGATCTGCCATAGCGACCAGCTGGCGGGCGTCATCACATCCGGCAGGGCTTCGTTGGTGTTGACATTCGACCAGAGGAAATCGCCAATAAGGCTGTCGTTCCATTCGCCGGTGACAGGAGAGTAATGAGCTTGGGATTTTGTGAACATGTTCAATCCTTTCCTGAATATGGCTGTTCAATCAAATTTTCAACAACAGTTTGTCAATCCATTTCGATGGCAGTTTTGCGGCAATGATGTCCGGTATAAGACGGCGACCGGGATGATAATAGGGCTTATTATTCTCGTTGTAAACCGCGTGGAGAATGGTATCGACAACAACCTGGGGGTCTTTTTCTTTGCCTGGATCTCTGCTAAAAGCCGCTTGAAGAAATTTAACAGTACGATGGCTGAAATCCGATTTCTTCTCCTCTTTGTATTTTGTGAACTCCTCCTGTTGATTACTGAACGCATTCGATGCAATTGCTCCAGGTTGAATGACAGCCACCCTGATCCCAAATGGAAGCAACTCGCGCCGCAGGCAATCGGAGAAAGCCTCCAGCGCCCATTTCGACATGTGGTAGGGAGACCAAAATGGAAGCGCATAATTTCCTCCCTGCGAACTCATGTTCACGATGATCGGGGATGATGTTGACTTTCTTAGCAGGGGATAAAAGGCTTGCACCATTTGAATATGCCCGAAGAGATTTACATCCATGATCCTCTGAAAGTAATCAATCTCACGATCCATGATCGCCCCCCAACCAGGGATGCCAGCATTATTGATCAGAACATCCACGTGACCGATGGTCAACTCGATGTGATGGGCGAGCACCTGGATATCTTCCTGTTTGGTAATGTCAAGTTGGACGCCGTGTACGTTTTTCACGGATGACAACTTCTCAATATCGCCTTCTTTCCTCGCTCCAGCAAAAACAGTATTGCCCATTTTGCCAAGTTGAGTCGCGATAGCCAACCCAATTCCGTTGGATGCTCCGCTAATGACGATAACTCGGTTAAGATCAGCCATCATGCCTCCTGATATTCCACTCGGTATAGTCATCTCTTTGTCATATCATTTATTTCAACTCCACCGTCCCTGCACCGCCATCCACTGTGATGATCTGACCGTCCACGATGCGGCGCGTTGCCATGCCTGTGGACACCACTGCAGGGATGCCGTACTCGCGCGCCACGATGGAACTGTGGCTGAGCGGACCGCCCAGGTCGGTGACGATGGCGGATGCCATGGCGAAGAGCGGAGTCCATGCGGGGGTGGTGGTGACGGTGACCAACACGTCGCCGTGTTTCATTTTGCCGAAGTCTTCAGGGCTGAACAGGACGCGCGCCGTGCCTGTCACCTTGCCCGCACTGGAGGCTACGCCCGTCAGCACGTTGCTGGTGGTGTTGGCACGGTTCCACGGAAGCATTTTTGCCAGGATCGATTTTTCGGGGAACATGACGGGCGGGATGAGTTTCATTCGCGCGCGCCACTCGGCTTTGCGTTCAGTAACGCGGACAGAGTGATCGGGCAGGACTTCATTTTGTTCGAGCATGGATGCGAGTCCACTCACTTCGTCTTCGAAGAGCCAGTAGATATCGTTCGCGTTTTTGATGGCGCATTGCACGATAAAGCGTTTGCCCAACTCGCCCAGCATGCGACGCACAGTGGTATGACCCATGCCCAGGTCTGCGATGCTGTCTTCGCGGTCGGGTCCCAGACGCGTTGCATAATTGGCTGATTTATCGAACCAGCGATTGGGGACCAATTTAAAGCGGTTTCGGATACTTATAAATGTCTCTTCACGTTGTCGATCGGCTTCGCGTTGACGAGCGTACGGGTCACTGCCTTTGCCTTCGCTGTAGAGTTTAAGCGCGTCGAGGATCACGGCGGGGGTTTCGGCAGGGGTGGGATTCATGAAGTCGAATTCGTAGGTGGTGTGACCGAACTCATCGAGATATGTTTCAAAGCGGCGCTTGAACTCGCACCAGTCTGCGGCAGGAATCGCCTCGGGCGTGGATTCTGTTTCCAGCGCGGCAACCAGTTCCTCGGTCGAAGTGTGAAGCGTGAAGTCGCGCAGGCTGGGATGTTCACGAGTCCACATCCCCAGGTCGAACAAGGATTTTTCTGCACGCAGGGGTGTAGTTTCAAGTCCGAATAAAAGTGTTTCGGCTTGAGGCTCATCTTTGCGGCTGACCATTTTGTAGAGGCGCGTAAACATGACCTCACCAGCCGTGGCGGCGGGTAATGTGCTTGCCTGGATGACCGTGTAAAACTTGCCGATCGCGATCATCAGTTTGCGTGCACCTTCAAGCAAAGCGGATGGTGAAAGAGTCTTTACATCCTTTTCGTCCTGCAAAGCGACCGCGGCGATGAGTTCTTTGCGTGCATCCAGCCAGGTCTCGTGGCTGGTCTTGAACATCGTGCGCGTGAGCGCTCCAGAGTTTTTTGCCATTGAGACCCATTCACGCCAGGTCAGTTCCATGCCAAGATACACGTAACCATTGATGAGGCGATACTGGTAACCGCCGCCGCCAATACCAAGCGCCATTTCGCCGATCTCCTTGGTGGGGATGTTGACCATGCGGATGCCGAGCGTGCCGAACAACGGTGAGACGGGGTTGGGCAGATGCTCGCACAGACTGCCGCGCATGTACATGCCTTTCGGGCTGGGCGGAATCCATTGAGTGGGTTCGGGCGGCAGTGCGGTGATCGGACGCGACTGGACAATGTAGAATTTGCCCTCACCCCTAGCCCCTCTCCCAGCGGGAGAGGGGGATGCTGTGCGACACCATTCGATATCTTGTGGACTGCCGTAATAGGATTCAATTCTGTGCGCGATGTCCACCAACTCGATGATATCCGCTTCATTCAGGACCTTTGACCTGCGTCGCGCCTCATCGAGCGGATCCTCCCTCGTGCCTTTTTCTGTCCGAACTGTGATGACGGTTTTCTCTGCGACATCGTATGTTTTGACCTTGCCCGTGGCTTTGTCGGCAACGATGGTGTCAGGCGAAACGAGTCCACCGACGATGGCTTCGCCGAGTCCCCAGGCGGCATTGATGAACATTTCGTCGCGGCGTCCGTTGATGGGATTCGCGGTGAACAGGATCCCCGCCGCCTCAGCATCCACCATCTCCTGCACAACGACTGCGAGCGCGACCGTGTTCTGCTCAATGTTGTTTTTGATTCGATAGGCAATGGCGCGCGCCGTCCACAGGGATGCCCAGCATTTCTTGACCGCCTCGAGCAGATCATCTTCGCCGTGAATGTTGAGATACGTTTCTTGTTGCCCGGCAAACGATGCTTCGGGCAGATCTTCGGCAGTGGCGGAGGAGCGAACTGCTACGGGTGTTGGGTGATGGGTGGCGGGTATCGGATACGAGCTGTCAAGCGTCAGGTAAGCTTCCTTGATGGCATTGGTGATTTCATCGGGGATGGTGGCACCAGCAAAGAAACTGCCAATTGTCGCGGAGGCCGCCTCGAGCGTGGTGGGAAGCGTGGTGTCCACCATTCGGAGCGCGGCGAGGATCTTCGGCCGCAACTCATTTGCCGCGACGAATTGGCGATAGGCTTCGGTGGTGATGTGGAATCCATCGGGAACGGGAAATCCCGCCTGGATCATCTTCGCCAGCGACATGCCCTTGCCGCCGACGGTTTGCAAGTCAGCTTGCGGATTGGATAAGGGTAATATAAACGGTTTCATGATCAGCCTCCTGATGAGTGTTCCTCGGGCCGCGCCTCCAGGCCCTTGAATATGATATCGAACGCCTCCAACAGCATCTCCTCCGGGGAACCAGTTGGGCGTGAGGTATAGGCAGCCGAGGTCAGTAATCCGAACATGCTGCGGAGAGCCAGCATGGGGTTGACGGGTCGGAACTCGCCCTTGCGGATGCCCTCCCGCACCAGTTCGCAAAGCATATCCTGGTAGGCATAACGGTGTAACTGGATGCGCTGCTGGCTCTCGAAACTCAGTCGTTGGGCTTCGAAGGTAACCCTCAAAAACATTTGTTTGTTGGCAAGCATGTAATCGAGGTGCCTGCGCAGGATGCACCTGAATTTCTCAGCGGCGCTCAACTCCTCGGCGATGATCTCCCCTGCCGCAGCGGTCATGTGACCGACCTCGTCAACAACATAGGCAATCAGGATCTCATCCTTCGATGGAAAGTAATCGTAAAGTGTGGATTTGCCCACCCCGGCGGCCTCGGCGATCTCGCGCATCGAGGTTTCGTTGAAGCCCTTTTCGGTGATGAGTTTCACTGCGGCTCTCAAGATCTCGCCACGGCGGCGTACCAGTTCCTCTTCGGTGAGGGGGATTCCTTTAGGCATATCGACTCCTTTATAAAGCGACCAGCATTCGCTTTGTATTATAGCGAACGCTGGTCGCTTTTACATCCCTCTAGAGAGGGGTTTCTAATCTGATTTAAGGCTTCTTGTTAGAACATGCATCGTATGATCTTCCGTGCCCCCGGTGCACGCTCCACTTGCGTTCACAGAATCCCTTTACGCCCATTTCTCCAGCGTTTCTTTCACCTTGACCAGGAACCAATCCGCACTGGCCCCATCGAGGATACGGTGATCGAACACGAACGAGAGATACACCATCGGGCGGATGGCGATGGCGTCGTTTCCGTCTGCATCGGTGAGCACCACCGGCCGCTTCTGCATAGCGCCCACGCCCAGGATACCGCACTGAGGCTGGTTGATGATCGGCATGGCGAACAGCGACCTGCTGATGCCATGGTTGGTGAGTGTGAAGGTCCCATCCCGGACTTCCTCCGGGCGGAGCTTCTTGGAGCGGGCGCGGTTTGCCAGGTCATTGACGGCACGCGCGATCCCCAGCAGCGAAAACTCATCCGCCCGGCGCAGCACCGGAACGATCAATCCATCCTCACCGAGCGAAGTGGCCATGCCAATGTTGATCTCTTTATAGAGCAGGATGCCCTCATCCATCCAGTGGGAATTGACCAGTGGATAGACTTTCAAGCCGGCGGCAATAGCAGCCATGAAGTAGGCAGTGTAGGTCAGGTTGACCCCATCGGCAGCGAAGGCGACTTTGTTGGCAGAGCGGTGCGCCACCACCCGGCTCATATCCACTTCCATGACGGTCAGCACGTGGGGAGAAGTATCCCTGGAAGCCACCATGCGTTCGGCGATCTGGCGGCGGACAGTTGTAACCGGTATCAAGTTTCCAAGTGTTCCAGTATCACGTGACAAGTTGGATTGGGTAGGGGTTGGTTGTTGGAGATATGCAAGCACATCCTGCTTGGTGATCCGTCCGTTCAAGCCGGTGCCGTGTACTTGATTCAAATCCAGGTTGTACTCGGCAGCGATTTTTCGTACCACTGGCGATAAGAATCCAGAGCCACTGATGAGCACGGAAGATGGACCGTGATTTGTGGGCGGCTCAACACCTGTTTGCATCTCTATTTTCGCAGCCGGCACACCTGACACGGGATCACTCGACACAGGAGCGCTTGATACGGGAACACTCTCTCCGGGTTGACCGATCCAAGCGATCACAGTTCCGACCGCGGCAGGGTTATTCTCCGGGATGTCGATCTTGAGCAGGGTGCCGCTTGCCGGGCTGGGAATCTCGGTCACTACTTTGTCGGTCTCAACCTCCAGCAGCGGTTCCATTTCTTTGACTACATCACCTTCGTTTTTAAGCCATTTGATGATCGTCAACTCGTCAACGCCTTCGCCGAGCCTGGGGACAAGCACTTTGGTTGCCATCTCTTATTCTCCTAAACACAAAGGTCACGAAGGATCACCGCGTTTTCCCTTCGTGAAACTTTGTGCCCATGGTGTTTAAAGAATCTTAGAATACAAGGCCGGGTTGGCTTCATGCATCATTCCATACACTGCATCGAAGATCGCCTCAGCATTCGGCTTGGACCAGTAATCGCCATCCGTGCCATAGGCCGGACGGTGGGCCGCGCCGGACAGGGTGCGAGGGGCTGAGTCGAGCCATTGGTAGCCACCCTGCACTTCCAGCACTTCACGCAGCATGTAAGCTGTCGTCCCACCAGGAACATCCTCATCCACAAACAGGACGCGGGATGTTTTCTTGAGCGATTCGACGATACATCCATGAATGTCGAATGGCAGCAATGATTGAACGTCAATGATCTCGGCATCGATGCCAACCGCAGCCAGTTTTTCAGACGCATCCAACGCGATCCGCACACAGGCGCCATACGTGACGATGGTGGCATCCTTTCCTACCCTCACTACCTCGGGAACCCCGGGCACCACGGTCAACTCGCCGATGTTGGCCGGCATACGTTCCTTGACTCGGTAACCGTTCAGCACCTCGACAACCAGCGCCGGTTCTTCGGCCTTGAGCAGGGTGTTATAGAATCCGGCGGCGCGGGTCATATCCCGCGGCACCAGCACATGCATACCGCGCACCAGGTTGATGATACCCGCCATCGGCGAACCGGAGTGCCAGATGCCCTCCAGGCGGTGACCGCGCGTGCGTACGATGACGGGGGCTTTCTGCCCGCCCTTGGTTCGCCAGAGCAGGGTCGCCAGGTCATCGGACATGAGTTGCAGGGCATACAGCAGGTAATCGAGATATTGGATCTCACAAATTGGGCGCAGGCCGCGCATGGCCATGCCGATCGCCTGGCCAAGGATGGTTGCCTCGCGGATGCCGGTGTCGGCTACCCGCAGCATACCGTACTTTTCCTGCAAGCCGCGGAAACCCTGGTTGACATCACCCAATTTGCCCACATCCTCGCCAAAGGCCACCAGGCGCGGTTCACGCGCCAGGGCCGCGTCGAAAGCGGAATTAATCACTTCGAATCCCATCACAAGCGGAGCATCCGGGGCATAGATTGGCTTTATCTCTTCGACGCGCAGGGCTGAATCCGCAAGCGGGGAGGTCAGGAAGGATGCATAGCGGTCTTCCTGCAATGGTTTGAGTGCACCCTGCCAATCCAGTAATGGCTTCCGGATTACCGGAGGCTCATCACGGGTCAAAACCAGCGCCTCGTGAACGGCAGTCACCATATCCTTGCGGATGGGATTGGGGACCGCTTCGAGCTGCGCCCGAACCTGCTCCAACCCGTCAGCGTGGGAGGATGCCCGGCCCATCTCAGCCAACAGGCTCACGGTCTCGGAACGCTCGCGCAGGAGGGGGGATTGGTAGGAATCCCAGGCGCACTTGCGGGCATCTTCCACAACCTGTTTTTCTTCTTCTTCCACCTGGCTCAGGGTAGCATCATCAGCCAAGCCATTTTCCATGACCCATTCCCGAAACTTCTTGATGCAGTCCCATTCAATCTCCCAAGCCAGGCGTTCGGGTGTTTTATAACGTTCGTGCGAACCGGACGTGGAATGCCCGAGCGGCTGGGTGACATCTGTGATATGCACCAGGGAAGGAATATGGAACTCGCGGGCGGTTTCGGCGGCAAACCTATAAGTGGCCAGGAGGGCGCGGTAATCCCAGGCCGGTACGGTGTACAGGTCGTAGCCGCGGTCGCATTGTTCGGCCGGGCAGGGTTCGCGTTCGAAGCCTTTCAAGATGGCAGAAATGTTTTCTTTGACCATCTGGAACTGGTTGGGGACGGAGATGCCATAGCCATCATCGAAAATAGTGATGATCGCCGGGGCGTGCAGCACGCCGATGGCATTGACCGCTTCCCAGAAGAGACCTTCAGCGGTGGAGGCATTGCCGATAG
Organism: Chloroflexota bacterium; assembly: GCA_041301605.1. GTDB lineage: Bacteria > Chloroflexota > Anaerolineae > Anaerolineales > Villigracilaceae > VGNO01. Next base: position 8,109 of record JBFYSM010000286.1, read on the forward strand.
TGGCCCAGGCAACCTCATCGCCGTTGTGCGAGAATTTGTAAAAATGCTTGAGCGCTTCCGACTGGCGATAGAGGACAGAGGAATAAGCCAGCCCAACCAGGCGCGGCATCTGGGCCGCGGTGGGGGATACATCCGCGGCGATGTTGTACATCTCGGTCTGGTCCTTCCAGGTGCCATCCGGGTTGATGTAGCGGGAAACAAAATGCCCGACCATCGAGCGCCCCGCTGTGGCAGGGTCGGCTTCCAGGTTAACATGGGCATAAAGTTGGGCAAAGTAAGCCTGGATTTCCAGTACTCCCAATGCATGAACCCAGGTCTGGTCGCGGTAGTAGCCCGAGCGCCAGTCACCCTTGCGGAAGGCGCGGGCGATGGCAACCTGGGGCAATTCCTTGCCGTCGCCGAAGATGCCGAACTTGGCCTTGCCGGAGAGCACCTCGCGCCGGCCTACAATCGATACTTGCCGGGAGCGATATGCGACGCGGTAATCTGAAAGGATCTCTTCCGCAGGGAGGGGGAAGTTTGGTTTTACCTTTTCTGCCATTACACCACCATTCCTGATATATTCTATCCAATTATAATAGGAGTTATGCAGTTGGGAAGGATTCGGGGGTGTGGTAGGGGGGGCGAAGCCCGCCCACCACACCCCCAACCACCTTGAACTGCGTAAGTTCTATAAAAGACAGAACGATTTCATTTGGGACAAAAAAAAACGGAACCACGGTTCCGCTCTGATGTCAGAATGCTACTCGAGAGTTAGCATCCCATGCTACTGACAGATATCAACTTCACTTTCTGAGGAAATGTGTATGCCAGGGGCTATCAGCGCATCCTCCGCTTCCATTCATCTTTCAATTGGAGTTCCCTTGGGCTGATGCCTGAATCGAGTGCCAGGAAATCTGCAACCAGGCGGTTGAATTTAGGGCTTTCATCCAGCATGGGGAAGTGTCCAGATTGCTCTAGAGAAATGTAGTGCATGCGGGGCGGCAAGGCTGACGCTTGCTCTTCCGTTAGAGTGGCAATAACCGGGTCGTTTTGACCATGTACAACCAGGCAAGGTGTGCGCATATCGTCCCCCGCCCAATTCGGGAATGTGCCATCCATGTTTGTAAGTGATGTGATGATCGCCTGGGGGTCGATTTTGGATACATCGACACGCACTGGTTCTGCATCCGCATTCCTGCCGGTCAACCAATCTGCCAGGATATGAGGAGGATCTGTACGCAACCTGTTGCTAACAGACCGGGCATCCAAAGGACAGTCCACACACATCAGGCGATCCACCATTTCCGGTGAGCGACGCGTGAAAGTGGCAGCAATCAATGCTCCCAAGCTATGACCAATGAGGGCTACTTTTGCAATCCCCATCTCCTGCAAGAAACGTTCAAGCAGCA
>JBFYSM010000326.1:0-5135 GCA_041301605.1 Chloroflexota bacterium
ACCACCAAGTGCATCCTGTGTGCCTGTTGCACTACTTCCTGCCCATCCTTCTGGGCTAACGATAAATACCTGGGCCCGGCAGCGATCGTCAACGCCCATCGCTTCATCTTCGACAGCCGCGACCAGGCTGGCGCTGAACGGCTGAAGGTACTGAACGAGATTTTCGGCATCCATCGCTGCCACACCATCTTCAACTGCACCCTGGCCTGCCCGCGCGAGATCCAGGTTACCAAGGCGATCGGGGAGGTCAAGGCAGCCATCGCGACAGGCAAGATTTGATAAGCTCGTGTGGCGGCACTCGTCGCTACACTGGTTCCTTCCCAGGGCGGGGTGCAATCCCCCGCCCTGTTTTTTTGCTTGCTTTTCGGGCTTGTTTTCCCTATAATGAGAGTACTTCATGCTTAACATCCTCAAACGCCTTGCCTTGAAGATCTGGAAATGGCTGCCCCTACCGCCGCGTTGCCGCTGGAACATCGCCTGGGTGCTTCGGCAGAAGTTCCGCGTGGCAGTGGCGGCAATCATCCTGGATGAAGAAGGCCGGTTGCTGCTTTGTGAGCACTCCTACCGCGGTTACTATCCCTGGGGCATCCCCGGCGGCGACTTGAAGGTTGGCGAAAAGCCTGAGGATGGGATCCGGCGTGAGGTCCGGGAGGAAACGGGCTTCGAAGTCGAGGTGTTACGTCCGCTTGTGTTGTACAGCGCGAGCAAGTATCCCCACATCAGCCTGGTTTTCCATTGCCGGGTCATTTCCGGCGGAGGATTCCAGCCGAACCTTGAAATTTCCAGCATCTGCTTTTTCCAGGCAGGGGAACTACCCGAACGGATCCTGCCTTCCGAGCGCGAACTCATCTTGCAGGCCCTGAACCTGCTCCAATCTGAAAAGAGGTGACCCATGGCTTTCAAACCCAATAAACTCTCCCAGCGCGACCCGCAATGGAAAGACGAAATCCTTGGTTTCGATGATTCATGCACCATCGGCACCGATGGCTGTTCCGTGACCTGCCTGGCGATGCTGGTCAACGGTTTCGGCTTCAGCGAAACGCCCAAGACGCTGAACAAGAAACTGAAGGATCTCGGCCCCGGCAGCGGCTTCATCGGCCCGCTGATGGTCTGGTATGGGCTGACGCGCGTCTATCCCAAGATCGGTTTCAAGACGCTGGTCATCTGCAAGGACCAGAACGCCCCCCTGGCCGAGATCGATTCCGCCCTGTCGGCAGGTCAGGCTGTGCTGGTGGAAGTGGATCGCTCGCTGGCGCAGGGTCTCCAGACGCACTGGGTGGTGGTGTATGCCAAAAAGGATAACGATTACCTGATCCTCGACCCCTTCCCTTACCCGTCCGATAACAAGGATGTCACCCTGACCACGCGCTACGGCTTCGGCCGCGAGTTGAAGGATTTCATCACCGCGGTCGCCTTCTATGAATGCTGGGCAGACGGGGATGTGACGGGCGACGGGTTTTACGTCAAGGTTATGGACAGCGCGACCACCGGCCTGCGCCTGCGTTCCGGGCCCGATACCAGTTCCACGGTCCTGGCCGTTGCCGCCGCCGGAACCCCGCTGCGGGTGCTGGAACCCCAGGCATCGGCCCTGGCCAAGATTGGGGTGGTGAACCAGTGGCTGCAAGTGGCAGATCCCTACGGCGTGACCGGCTATACGGCCGCCTGGTACGTGGAACTGATGGATGGAACCGTTTCCCCCACAGAGCCGGAAGAGCCAATAATACCGGAAGAGCCGGTCGAGCCGGAACCTGCTGATGCATTGAAAGTCTATGTTTCGCCAGGCGTGGGGGCCAGCGGGCTGCGCCTGCGCACCGAACCCAAAACAAGCAGCAGTACCATCACCATCATGGCTGCCAGCGCCGAGTTGACCGTGTTGGATGATGCGGAAACGGCCAAAGCCAAGGTCGGCGCGCAGAACCAATGGCTGCGTGTCCGTACGGCTTCCGGCCCGGGCGGGTCTACGGCAGCCTGGCTGCTTGTGCTCTCGTTGGGTGGTAATGACGAACCAGAACAGCCGGAGGAACCCGAGCCGCTGGATGTGGTCGTCCTGTACACGGTTGGTTCGATCGGGCTGCGCCTGCGCTCCGAGCCATATGGTACCATCCTGGCAACTGAAAAAGCTGGAACGCGCCTGCGGGTGTTGGAATCAGCGGCCCAAGCCAAGAATAAGATTGGTGTTCCCAACCAGTGGCTCAACGTACGCGATCCCCAAGGACGCACTGGTTATGTCGCAGCCTGGTACGTAACGTTGGATGATAGCGTACCGAGCGAGCCCCCTGCATCGGCACTCATTGTCTATGTGACGCCGGTCAACGGGTTGCGAATGCGCTCCCAACCAAACACAGCATCACCAACTGTAGCCATCCTGAAGTACAATACTGCCCTTACGGTGCTCGAACCAACCGCCCAGGCCGAAGCCAAGATCGGTGTGACCAACCAGTGGTTGAAGGTGCGCGAGCCAGGTGGCAAGGAAGGTTACATTGCTGCCTGGTACGTGAAGAAATAAACACAGTCCGAAAAAACGACCCCGGAGGAGACGATGTTCAAATTTTCGAAACGGCAGGCTTCACCCGGCGCAAAAGGATTGTACATCTTGGCCTTTACGCCCGAGAAACTGGCTCCTGAAAACCTGAAAGCAACCGTAAAAGCAGCAGAAGGAATGCTGAAGGCAAAAAACGTTGCCTTCAAGCAACTCATGGAACAGATGCCGCCACAGACGCGGATAGAAATCGCCAATGTTCAGCATGTTCCGATTATGCATACCCCACAGACCATGCAGACGACCCTGATGGGTTGGTTGAAGAACTCTTACCAGTTGGCTTATCATCCAACCGTGGATAAGAACTTCTTCCCGCATGGGATGAAGGATCCACAGGGAAAGGAAAACTTCATCCTGTTCTACTTCGATCTGGGATAAGCAAGCCTACTGCCACCAAAGGCCAGGCATCTTTTAGATGCCTGGCCTTTTCACTTCAGGCGTTGCTACCACCCGATGAGCGCCACCACCCGAAAAAAAGGATCCCAGGCGATTTTATGTATAAACTGCTCTTCGTTGGGAATCTCATGGTGTACCAAAAAAAATTGCCAACTGTGCTATACTCAGATTGATGGTCGTCCAGAGCAGGCTTTCCCACTTTCACTACCCTGAATGTGGCCAGCACTTCAAAGCCGACCGGATGCAAACATTCTGCCAGGGTTGCCAGTTACCGCTGTTGGCGGATTATCATTTGCCAGAAGTCGCCCGGAATGTTACTCGTGCTCAATTTGCTACCCGGCCGCGTGGATTGTGGCGCTGGCCTGAGTTGCTGCCTGTTCATCAGTGTGAGAATCGCTGGCCCTTGGCATCACGTGTTGGTTTGAAAATTCGATCAACTCAATATGGAAAGAAATAACTGGATGGTATACATGCTGCTCCAGAAGGAACGGCAACTTTGGCAGTCCTGTTTCATTTGCAAAATCAGGGCTGGGTACAACCAGGGGAGCAGATCGTGCTCCTCTATGCCAGTACTGGATTGAAGCATTTCTGACTGGGTAGCGTTCATGCCGGAAGACGAGTCGCGTTCCTCGCTTGAACTGTTTTTCAACGTCAGCCGTGAGCTATCTTCGGCTCTCGAGTTGCACACGGTGTTGCAACGTGTGCTCTTCCAATCGCTCAAGGTCGTTGGAGGAGAACGCGCCAGTATCATCGTTCTGGATGACAGTGGCAATGCACTGGACTCTGCCATTGTATATGGGCGGCAGATGCACGATAATACCACCCAGCAATTACGCGATACGATCGATCGCGGTTTGGCGGGTTGGGTCGTTCGACATCGACAACCAGTCTGGGTTCCAGATACAAGCAAGGATCAACGCTGGTTGCATCGCCCGGATGATGATTCGAGCCGCAGTGGGGCAAAATCAGCCATGTGCGTTCCCCTCCAGGCACGCGACCGATTGGTGGGAGTCCTGACTATCGTTCATCCGGTCCCAGGCTCTTACACCAGGAATAACTTCGATTTGGTGCAAGCAATTGCCGGGCAGGCTGGTATTGCCGTGCTGAACGCCCGCCTGTTCGAAGAAAGCCAACACCAGGCGCGCGTGATGACAGCGCTTGCCAGCAGCGCCGCGGCCATCAATGCTTCCCTGCAGTTGAGCGATGTTTTCCAGCGTATTTTGGAAGAAACCATCCAAGCCCTGGATGTTGAGACTGTTGCCCTGGCGATGACAGACAGCAATGGCGATTTGGTTTTCAAGGCTGCAACGGGGAAAAATTCAGAGAATATCCTGGACAAGCGTGTTCCTGCGGGCAAAGGAGTGACTGGATGGGTCGCTCGCGAAGAACAGGGCATCATCGTTCCGTCTGTGAAGGATGACAACCGTTTCCTGCCTGTGTTTGAACAATTCCCTGGCATGGATATACAAGCATTGGCCTGTGCGCCAATCCACGCCGATGGGCGGTTGATCGGCATCCTGGAGGCAATCAACCCACTCTCCCAGTCATTCAACCCGGAGGCCCTGCTGGTCCTGACTGGCATTGGCAACCTGGCCGGTTCCTCCCTGCAACACGCCCAGTTGTTCGAGCGCCTCCAGGTTGCACACAAACGCTATCGCGAGTTGTTCGATGACAACATCAACCCCATCCTGATTACGGATTCGGAAGGCATGATTCTGGAAGCCAACCGTCAGGCAATAGCCTTGAGTGGGTATTCCATTCGCGAACTGACTGGAAAGATGAAAATCAGTAACCTGCACAATACCAAGAAGGATGAGCGTAGTGTGAGTGATGAGGTAAGCACATCCGGCAAAACAATAAGTTACGAATCATTCATCCTGAATAAATCCGGCAAGCAAATTCCCATCCAGGTTTACATCCGGCGGGTGGTCTTTCAAGATGCCCCATCGCTTCAGTGGATCTTCGAAGATATCTCCGAGCGCAAGGAACTGGATAGGCTGCGTGAAGATATGACGGCTATGATCTACCACGATCTGCGTTCCCCCTTGTCGAATGTGGTTTCCAGCCTGGATGTCTTGTATAACATGTTCACAGATGAGGAATACGAGACGATAGCCTCAGTCTTGACCATTGCATCCCGTTCAACCACTCGCATCCAGCGCCTGATCAGTTCCCTGCTGGACATCAATCGCTTGGAATC